>CAZNJW010000001.1:0-83374 GCA_964573455.1 uncultured Anaeromyxobacteraceae bacterium
GGTCGACCGAAAGACTGACGTCGTACTCCATGAACGTCCCGGACTGACGCCTGTCATCGGGATTAAGGATGTAACCGATCTCTATTCCGCGGGGAAAAACCCTGTCATGACCGGAGGTCACTACCACTGCGCCCTTGGCCAGCACCGGATCGCTGACCGAGACCTGAAGTCTCGCAACGTAGCCACCCTTTCTTCCCGAACCGATCACGGTGCCAATCACGCCCGTTCCGGCGACCTGTCCAGCGACACGGCTGCGATAATCAGACACGAGCATCACGTCGGCGAACCTTCCGCGGATCTCGGTGATACGGCCAATCAGACCGCTTTTGGTAACAACGGCGTTGCCGGGTGCGGGCGCGGTCTGGGAGCCCTCTACGACGTCAAGCCAGACCCTGTCCACCATTAAACCAGTTCCAACGTGTCTCGCCACGACCTCGGCGGCCACGATCCTGAGATCCTCCCGCGAATCTCTCAATCCCAGAAGCTGACGCAGTTCGTGGTTCTGATCCGCAAGCTCTCGGACAGTCTGAACGAGCCCCTTCAGTTCGTCGTTCTCGACCTTTAGCCTGCCGATCTCACCGGACATTCCGAACACGGTTCCAAGTCCGGTCGTCATGCTATCGACGGCATCGACAGCTCCCAATGTGCCGGCCTGACTGAGTCCAGCCATCGTTCCGCCAGTCGCCTCGAGAAAACCCGACCTGGATCTGGAACTACCCGCCATGTACATGATAAGCAGTGGCGCGATCACCAGCAGGGTACCCAGCAACAACAGCCTGTGCCTGAAAAACCAGTACAACATCGCATCCAACCGTCAGGCGACCTGCCTAGATGGCGCTACGCCGCAGAAGGTCCATGTCGTCAAGGACCCTGCCTGCGCCCAGCACTACCGACGAAACCGGATCCTCGGCGATCATGACCGGCAATCCGGTCTCCTCGCGGATAAGAACGTCGATGTTTTTCAGGAGGGATCCGCCACCGGCTAGCATGATTCCCTTGTCGACGATGTCGGCGGAGAGTTCGGGCGGAGTACCCTCGAGCGCGAGTCTGACCGCGTTGGCAATGGCGGAGAGAGGTTCGTACAGGGCCTCCCTGATCTCATCCGAGTTCAGCGTCACCTGCTTCGGGATACCGGCAACCAGATCGCGGCCCTTGACTGCCATGTGAAGGACCTCGGGCAGCGGATAGGCGTTGCCGATCTCAATCTTCACCTGTTCGGCCGTCCTGTCGCCGACAAGAAGGTTGTACTTGCGCTTCAGGTGATCCCTGATCGCGTCATCCATCTTGTCGCCACCGACCTTGACCGAACGGCTGTATACGACACCCGCCAGCGAAATCACGGCCACCTCGGTCGTGCCACCGCCGATGTCGACGATCATGTTTCCGCACGGTTCGGTTATCGGAAGCCCGGCACCAATGGCCGCGGCCATCGGTTCTTCCATCAGGTAGACCTCGCGGGCGCCGGCCGACTCGGCCGATTCACGCACCGCCCGGCGCTCGACCTCGGTGATTCCGTGGGGTACGCAAATCACGATTCTGGGACGGACGAGGGTTCTGCGGTTATGGGCCCGGGTTATGAAGTAACGGAGCATCGCTTCGGTGACCTCGAAGTCGGCGATGACTCCTTCCTTCATGGGACGGATCGCCTCGATCCCGCCCGGTGTCCGGCCAAGCATCTCCTTGGCCTCGCGCCCGACGGCCAGGACCTTGCGGGCGCCCCGCTGATCCTTCATGACCGCCACCACGGAAGGCTCGCAGGAGACTATTCCCTTCCCGCGCACATAAACCAGCGTCGTTGCCGTGCCGAGGTCTATCGCAAGATCGTTTGAGAACAGCCCGTAAAGCGAGTCCAGCAACATCTTCTTCCTGTATGGGCAGGTAAGGAACCAGCCCGGGTACATAAGAAAAGGGCGCAAAGTTTAGCACGGGACATTCGAATGATCAAAAGGTAATCCGGGACGCGCCCGCGGGCCGGTTGCGTTTGACCATCGGCCACTTACCTGATAAAACTACGACTTCGGAAATCCGTGAAAACCGGAGGAGAACCCCAGATGTCAACGCGCACCATTTTCAAGACCCTGTCCTGCATCGCGGTGATTGCCCTCGCGGCCGGCTGCTCCGGCTCGAAGAAGGCTGGTGAACAGGTGGCGTACGAACTGCCGGCGAAGCCCGACCTCCGCGCCAAATCAATCCCCGAAAAGTACGACGACGGCGTCCTGACCGTGTCCGGCGTGGTGAAGAATGCCGCCACACTGAACGGGAATCCGGTGAAGGTCCGCGGTAAGGTCACGAAGGTGAACGTCTGCACGCCCGGCGAGGTTTGCGCGGCCGAGGCGTCGGTCTTTTTGACCGACGATGTTGAAAACGCAAAGCGAATCCTGACCGTGATGGACCCGAGCGAGGGTCTCTACCATGATCTGGCCAAGGAATTCCAGGTCGGGCAGCTGGTGACGGTCGAGGGCAAGCTGTCGATGTGGTCGCTGACGGGCAGAACCATCAACATGGACGGGATCCTGCTGCTGGACAAGCCGAAAGAGGCTGAAACCGAGGAAGCCAAAGTCGAGAAGTAGGCCCGGTCAATCCTTCTTGAAGATAGCCTGACCCAATCTTATTTTTGAACCTGTATCCGGATGAACCGGCCTGCAGCCTCCGTCGCCGACCAGGACGATGACCGTGGAACCGAGGTTGAACACGCCATACTCGTCTCCGCGTGTGCACGGCAGCGGATCTGTGTAGATCGACGTTCCCCACGCCTTCTTCGTGTTCGAGACGACGTCGGAAAACGAAAGGGAGATCCGGCCGACGCTGGTGGCCCCAACCATTACAAGCCCGACGCGCGTCGAACCGGTATCGATGATCCCGGAAACGCGTTCGTTGGCGCAGAAGACGTTGTCGAACAAACCAAGCACGCGAGGAGCAACCGACAGCAGGCCGCCGGGAATGTGACGAAGGCTGCGGACATGTCCCGAAACCGGAAAATGAACCCGATGATAGTCGCCAGGGCTGAGATAGATGGTCAGATACCACCCTCCATCGAAGCGCGACGCATCGGTAGGACCGGAAGAGGATTCCCCGAGCAGTTCGGAAAGCCGATACTCGATGCCTTTGGCCTGGAAAAGCATGCCGTCGGTTATTCTGCCAGCCGTCTGAACCATGCCGTCGCAGGGGGAGATCAACGTGGAGGGATCCGGATCCAGCGGTCTGGCGTCAGCCTTCAGCCGCCTGGTGAAGAATGCGTTGAAAGAGTCGAACCCGCCGGGAGGAATAACCGCCTCTTCCAGGTTGACCCCGAACCTTTTCACCCAGAAACTCATCAGGGCCGACTGGGCCGGTGTCCATCCGAGATCGGACAAATGACCGAGAATTCTGGACTGAGTCCGTGTTGAAACGGCGCGGAAGGCCATCTTCCTGAGCTGACGCAGCATCGACCGAAGACCTCTCAGATGTCCATGTCGGCAAGTATGCGATCGCCGTCGACGTTTGTCATTTCCACATACGATTTCAATCGTGCCGCGACATCGGACGGCCTTACCCTGCCAAACGCGCGCGGTCCGAATCCCTCAACGCAGAACGAGGCCATGACCGTACCGACTGCGAGCGCACGCCTGACGGCAAAGACGTCAAAATCGGCGACCCGATCGAGATATGACAGAGTGCCACCGGCGAAGGAATCGCCAGCGCCGGTCGGATCGACCACCGTCTGAACAGGAAACGCGGGAAAGAGCTTGATTCCCGCGGAATCGAACAGGATGGCTCCGTGCTCGCCCTTCTTGATCACAAGAGCCTTCACGCCCATCTTCAAGACCGCGGCCGCGGCATGAAACACGTTGTGTTCGCCGGTGAGCTGCCTTACCTCGTCGTCGTTCAAGAACAGAAGGCTGGTCCGGGGCAGCATCGACACGAACTCCGCCCTGAACATGTCGATCCAGCACTCGATGGTGTCGAGAGCCACGAATCTCGCGCTCGTCATCTGACGCAGCACCAGCTTCTGAAGGTCCGGTTTGATATTACCCAGGCAGACCACATCGGAATCCCGCAACTCGGGCGGAATCACCGGACTGAACTCGGCGAAGACACCCACCGAAGTCTTCAGTGAGTCCCGCCCAATCAGGTCGTCGTGATACCTGGCGTGCCAGCGGAACGTCTCGCCCTGCCGGCGCTCGATGAACGATGTGTCAATTCCGCGGGCGCGGATGAAGGCCATGTCGTCTTCAGGAAAGTCGGTACCGACAACGCCGACGATGACCGGACGCGCCAGAAAGGATGCGGCCGTGGAAAACCACGTGGCCGATCCGCCAAGAACCTCAACCGGTTCCCTGCCGGGCAGTTCAATGACATCGTAAGCAACCGAACCGACAACAAGAAGACTCATGGATGACTCCGATATGGACGGCCAGCCTCCGTCACTGGGCAAGAAGCTCGTGTGGCGCCCGGGACGAATCAGTCATTCCGGAAATACCTTCCCACGACCGGCTCCAGACGTTCGATCGCCTCTGCCGGTATGCACTGACGACTGGTCAGAAACGCGTGGCGCAGCGAATCTCCGCATCCGCAGGGTGGAACGGAATCAAGACGTGTGATGGCGCCAAGGATCAGCTCGCGGGCACGGGCGGTCCCGGCCGCAAGACGCTCGACCACCGACGCGCAGGATACGTCGTCCTCTTCTTCGTGCCAGCAGTCGAAATCAGTCGGAAGCGCGATGGTCGCGTAGCAGATCTCGGCCTCGCGGGCCAGCTTGGCCTCGGTAGCGTTGGTCATGCCGATAACCGCGACGGAAACCTTTTCGTGCCCCTCGGACGCGCCGATCTCACGATAAGAATGGGATTCGGCCCGCGACGAAAACTGGGGACCCTCGATGCAGACGTATGTACCGCCGTCAACGACATCCATCCCGATCTGGCTGGCGGTCGCCAGCAGGAGCGCCCTCAGCGAGGGGCAGAAAGGATCGGCCATGCTGACGTGGGCGACCAGTCCGTTGCCGAAGAAGGTGTTCTGGCGGTGAATCGTGCGATCAATGAGCTGGTCCACGATGACCGGCCTGGACAGCGCGACATCCTTTCTCATGCTGCCCACGGCGCTGGCAGAAAAGATCCGATCCACACCCAGTTTCTTCAACGCCCACATGTTCGCGCGACACGGCACTTCGGTCGGAAGAAGACGATGTCCACGTCCATGTCTGGGAAGAAACGCGATCTCGCGGTCTCCCATACGGCCGACGGTAATCGCGTCAGACGTGGCCCCGAACGGCGTGGGCACGGTCACCTCGTGAACGTCGGTCAGGGAGTCCATGAAGTAGAGACCGGTTCCACCGATTATGCCAATCATCTCAACCCCCGGGCGAATGTATGCTACTCCTCGCCGATCTCCTCGTCGGACATCTCCTCCGTCGAGTCGAGATCTTCGATCGGAAGCTCTTCGTCCTCAAGGGTCGGAGCGGCATCATCGTCTTCCTCGATGATCTCGTCATCCGCGGGAAGCGGCACCGCCGCAGTCGTCTCAGGCGGCTTCGATACGTCAGTACCACACCGCGGGCACAGCGGAGGATTCCGCTTCATGTCGTAGAACTTGCAACCGCACTCGAAGCACGAGTGTCTTTCACCGAACTTTTCCCTGTCAACCATCGAAAACCTCGATTCCAGGAGTCTGCCGAAAGTACAGGACGCGCTAGGTAAACAATCGTGAGCCTAATGTCAAGCATATCGAACAACGGAAGATGCGTTGCGTCAACAATTTGTTGGAGCGACGACCTTGACCGGCACGACTCCATGTTTATATTTCGCTGCGGCCCGGGCAGCGCCTGGGCCGGTTACGGAACGCGGATTTCGGGGACGCTCCCGACACAGACGGAGAAAAACGATGGCAGCCAGGGATCTCGAATTCTCACCGGTCGCGCGCAAGCGCATCATGGACGGCGTCAACATACTCGCGGATGCGGTTTCGGTCACCCTTGGACCTCGCGGACGGAATGTCGTCCTTGAGAAGTCCTGGGGCACTCCGCTGGTCACCAAGGACGGAGTCACGGTGGCGAAGGAGATCGAGCTCGAGGACAAATTCGAGAACATGGGCGCGCAAATGTTGAAGGAGGTGGCATCCAGGACCTCCGACAAGGCGGGAGACGGAACCACGACGGCGACCGTTCTCGCGCGAGCCATTCTTTTTGAGGGTTTGAAACTGGTAACGGCCGGCGTCAATCCGATGCATCTGAAGCGTGGTATCGACGCGGCGGTCGAGACGATGAACGACGCTCTCGACGCCATGTCCATTCCGACGCGCGGACGTGACTCGATCGCGCAGGTCGGAACGGTGTCTGCCAACCATGACGCCGGGATCGGCGGGATCATCGCGGACGCCATGGACAAGGTCGGCAGAGACGGAGTGATCACCGTCGAAGAGGGAAAGGGGATCGACACGACCCTGGAACTGGTCGAGGGCATGCAGTTCGATCGCGGCTACATTTCACCGTACTTCGTGACCAACGCCGACAGGATGGAGGCGGTCGTCGAAAGCCCCTACATCCTGCTTTACGACAAGAAAATCAGCTCCCAGCAGGACATCATTCCCCTGCTCGAAAGCGTGGTCCGTCAGGGCAAGCCGCTGGTGATCATCGCCGAGGACGTGGACGGTGACGCGCTGGCGTCGCTGCTGCTGAACAAGCTCAAGGGCGTGTTGAAGGTTCTTGCGGTGAAGGCGCCGGGGTTCGGCGACAAGCGAAAAGCAATGCTGGAGGACATCGCGGTGTTGACCGGCGGCTCGTTGATATCCGAGGAACGCGGAATGACGCTGGAGAACATCCGGCTTGCCGATCTCGGCCGTTGCCAGCGCGTGGTGGCCGACAAGGACAACACCACCATCATCGACGGCCAGGGCAACCGAGCGGCAATCGAAGCCAGAGTGGCCCAGATGAGGCACCAGATCGACGAAAGCACCAGCAACTGGGATCGTGAAAAGCTGCAGGAGCGACTGGCGAAGCTGATCGGAGGCGTGGCCGTCGTCAAGGTTGGCGCCCACACCGAGGCCGAGATGAAGGAAAAGAAGGCCCGCGTCGAGGACGCTCTCAACGCGACACGCGCCGCGGTTGAGGAAGGAGTGGTTCCGGGTGGTGGGGTCGCGCTCGTGCGCGCCGCCGATGCGCTCGATCGACTTTCGTTCGAGGACGACAGGAAATACGGTGTGGAAATCGTCCGGAAGGCCGCCGCGGAACCACTGAAGAAGATCGCGGCGAACGCTGGTATGGACGCCGGTGTGGTACACCAGAAGGTTCTTGAAGGCCGGGACGGCTTCGGGTTCAACGCCCAGACCGGCGTCTACGAGGACATGATTTCGGCCGGCATCGTGGATCCGAAGAAGGTCACCCGCCTGGCGCTCGCGAATGCCGCGTCTATCGCCGGTCTGATGATCACGACCGAGGCCGGCATCGCCGATGCCCGAAAAGAAGACGAACAGAAATAACCAACTCGAACTACCCGAATTCCTTGAATAATTCCGAAACCTGATGCGCGGTGCCGATCGCTATCAGCCTGGCTTCGGCACTTATGATCGTATCCGGCCCGGGAATGACTGTCTTATCACCGATCTGTATGCCAATCACGTTCACGCCGGTGCGGGCGCCGATGTTGTTCTCGCGCAGGGTTTTTCCGACCATCGAGACGGGGGTGTTGAAGACATGGAACTCGACGTCGCTGCCCAGGAATACGAAATCCCTTCCCTGCAGAATTGAAAGGACCGACTCCTGACCAAGCGAGGAGTAGCTGAGCACGAAGTCCGCACCAGCGCGGTGAATCGATTCGATGTTCCGGTCGTGCGTGATGCGGGAGACGATCCTGATCTCCGGCTTCAGCTTGCGGAAATAGATGCACAGATAGGCGTTGGTTGAATCGTCGTTGGTTGTCAGGACGACCGACGCGGCCTCGGCGATCCCGGCCCGATCGAGCGTCTCGCGGTCCGCCGCCTCTCCAACAAATACCTGGTCCACAAGACCGGCCGCCTTCGCCGCCTCGACGGGGTCCCGCTCGATCAGATGCACCCTGAGCCCCTTGTCCTTCAGGGCAGTGGCCGTCGCCCGCCCGACCCTGCCGCCTCCAAGAACGATCACCGGGCCGCTGTGGGAGTAGCTCGTGCGGATGATCTCGTTCAGGGTCTCGATCTGTGCAGACGAACAGACCACGACCGGAATACTCCACTGATCCAGCACCGTGTCCGACCTGACCGGTCTGAGCTGTCCACGCTCCCACATGCCGACCACGTTCACGCCGGTCTTCTGTCTGAGACCGGTCTCGGCCAGCGTCTGGCCCGCCAGCGTGGTGCCGAAAACAGGAAACTCGCCAATCAGAAGACTCTTGAAGCTGCCGATCACATGAACCGAGCTTGCCGTCGACTCGACACGGTTCGCCAGCTGCTCTCCGAGTCGCTGCTTGAGCGACAGAACGTTTGTAGCACCCGCCAATTCGAGCAGGTCCCACGACTCGAGATTTTCGGCGGTCGCGATGATCGGAACCGACGGGCATATCTCGCGGACGGTCAAAATGATGTTGGTGTTCGCGGCATCTCCCTGGGATGCGAAGACCGCCCTGGCCCTTTCGATCGCGGCGGCTTCGTAAGTCTTGATGGAGTCCATCTCACCGGTAAGCACGGGTACGCCTTCGACGAAAAGCTCGTTCGCGCGCACAGGGTCAGGTTCAAGGACGAAATATGGGATTCCGAGCAGCGCCAGACGATCCGCCAGCCCGCGTTCGATCGAATCCCATGCCGTGAAAAGCAGGTGCCCCGCCGTTCCCTGCGGAACCCTTCGCGGCGCCTGTGTCCTGATGTGGGCATCCAGCCACGGAGCGTAGAAGAACCTGATGAAGGCGAAAGGGAGAACTATCAATAGAAGGAAGATCCCCGACATCAGAACGAAGATGCTGAAGATCCTTCCGAGGTCGCTCTCGAACGTGATGTCTCCGAAGCCCAGTGTAGACATGACTGTCAGGGTCCAGTAAAACCCGGTCACCCATGAATAATCACGGCCCTCGCTGACCATGATCACGTGAAACACCAGCGAGAAAAGGACAATTACTATTGCCAGAAAGGCCAGGTACCTCGCGAACGCCTTCAGGTTGCTGCGGGACTGGTGTTTCTCAAGCATGTAACTGAGGTGACTACCCAGAAACTTCATATTCCCCCCGCTGAGTTCAGGACTCCTCAAGTTCTCTTGCCGACAGCTCCTCGGCCGCGGCCGTCCACTCATCGAAAACCGTATCCAGCGTCGCCCTCAGATCGCGTGCCTTCTCGCTCACCTGTCTGGCTCGTTCCAGGTCCTCGTAAAGCGAGGGAGAAACAAGTTCATCCTCGACTATCTCGAGTTCGGCCTCAAGGTCCGAAATCCTTTTCTCGAATGCCTCGACACGATCACGGAGAGGCTTCAGCATCCGGTAGAGCCTGTTTCGTCTCTCCGCCTCGTCACGCCTGCGATCGCGCTCCGCCGACCTGCGCGGCGCCGCCCCCTGGTCCGGTTCCCGACGAGCGTCCGCGGGAGGAGCCAGCAGACCACCCGTCTTTGAAAGATAATAGCTGTAGTTTCCTTCCCATCGCGTCGCCTTTCCATCCTTCAATTCAACGGTCGTGGTGGCGACATTGTCCATGAAGCGACGGTCGTGAGTCGTGAAAATCACCGCTCCCGTGTGCTGCTTCATCGCGGACTCGAGGATCTCGCGCGATGCGATGTCGAGATGGTTGGTAGGTTCGTCGAGAACCAGTATCCCGAAAGGCTGCAGAAGAAGCCGCGCCAGGATCAACCTCGCCTTCTCGCCGCCCGAAAGCGAAACGACCTTCTTGTCATAATCGTCGTCCGAAAACAGAAAAGCGCCCAGAATGGACCTGACATGCGGGGCAGTCGAGAAATCGGCCACTTCCAGCATCGTCTGCTCGACGGTCCTGTCGGGGTTCAGGATCTCGTATGAATCCTGCGCGAAATATCCGACACCCACGTTGTCCGGAACAACGACCCTGCCCGCGTCCGCCGCGGTCCTGCCGGCGCACAGCCTGAGAAGCGTGGACTTGCCGGCGCCGTTGAGTCCGATCAGGCACATCCTCTCGCCACGATGGAGCCTCAGATTCAGATCCCTGAACACGACCCGATCGCCGTACTGACGGGTGACGTCCTCGACACTGAGCGCCAGGTCCGGCGTCCGCGGCGGCACCGGAAAGCGGAAATGCACCTTCTTCAAGGAACCCGGCGGTTCCATGCGCTCGATCTTTTCGAGCGCCTTCATCCGCGACTGCGCGGCCGACGCACTGGAAAGCCTGGCGCGGTTGCGGGCGATGTAGTCCTCCATCTCCGCAATCCGCTGCTGCTGTTCCTCGTAGCGTTTCCACTGCAGTTCAACCCAGCGCGCCCGTTCCTCGACGTAACGGTCGTACACCGGCAGCGAAGGATCGCCACCGAAGTCGGTGGCCCCGTTAGGCCCGACCTCGACAACGTGTGTGACGGTACGGTTCAAGAATTGTCTATCGTGGGCGATCATCACGACCGAACCCTTGAAAGACGTCAGGTATTCCTCGAACCAGAGAATGCCTTCCAGATCGAGGTGGTTGGTCGGTTCGTCAAGCAGCAGAAGGTCCGGCTCGTCCAGCAGGAGCCTGGCCAGTTCAACGCGCATCAGCAGACCGCCCGACAACGAATTCAAGGGTCGGTCGACATCGGCGGGTTCGAATCCAAGCCCAACCAGAATTGCCCTGGCCCTGGCCGGCATGTGATCGGCATCCGCCGCCAGAAGCCGGTCGTCGATCCACGCCAGCTTCTTCGCCAGTGAAACATGGATCTCGTCGCTGTCATGACCGTGCCCCAGCGCATCCAGTTCCGCCAGGCAGGCAGCCTTGTCCCTGAGAAGCGCGCCAACACCGCGAGCCTTATCAACACAATAGTCGGCCAGCCCCATGGTCCCGGCACCGGAAGGATGCACCTCCTGGGGGAGATACCCAATCCGCAGGTTTTTCTGAATCTCGACCCTGCCGGAGTCAGCACCAATCTCGCCCAGGATGACCCTGAAAAGCGTGGTCTTGCCAGTGCCGTTGGGGCCGACCAGGCCCAGCCGATCGCGCGGATTGATACGCAGATTCACGCCCGCGAAAAGAACGCGCGAACCAAATGACTTCCTGATATCGATAAGGTCAATCATGGCGTCGAAGGTTAACCGATCGCGGGCGCTGATGGAATATCGGAAGATCGACGGGAAGGGTTGCCCGACGGACGGCGGAATGCTATCAATGGCAGCACAGGGGATTGGTGCCGTGTGACTTGAAGGTCGGTTTTTCATCCCCGGGAGGCAGTATTAATGGGTTCTGGAAAACATCCGTTCAATCTGAAGGTCTCTCCATCGATTATCGCCGGAAATCAGGGCCGGCTCGCCGCCGAGGTCATTGCGCTCGAGGCCGCCGGAGCCGACATGATTCACCTGGACATCATGGACGGTCACTTCGTTCCAAACCTGACGATGGGGCCAGGTGTCGTCAAGGATCTCAGGCCACATGTCAGGATTACGTTCGACACGCACCTGATGCTTCAGGAACCGTGGCGTTACATCGAGGCGTTCGCCCGCGCCGGATCGGACAGGATAGGCATTCACGTCGAGATCGAGCCGTCACGGATCCGACCTTCGCTCAAGATGATCCGGGACCTCGGCGTGTCACCGGGCATTGTCATCAATCCGCCCACTCCGGCCGAGTCCCTTTTCGAGTACCTGGATCTGGTGGACTTCGTGCTGGTCATGACGGTCAACCCGGGCTTCTACGGTCAGTCTCTCATTCCGGAAGCTCTTGACAAACTGGCCGTGCTGCGACAGAATCCCGTCGCTTTGAGTCGGAACATCACGTTCCAGGTCGACGGCGGGGTCAACGCGTCCAATATCGGACGGGTGGCCAGGGCCGGGGCCGACGAGGTCGTTGGTGGCGCGGCCGTTATGAAGGCTGTCAGTTACCGCGATGCGATTGACCTGCTGCGACGTGGTGGTGACTGACAGTACAAACGGGGCGTAGCGCAGTCTGGTAGCGCACATGGTTCGGGACCATGGAGTCGCTGGTTCGAATCCAGTCGCCCCGACCGATTCAACTTCAATCAATCTACCATATATGTACGTTCCGCGTGCCTTGACAACCGCCGATGGCGGTGGTTAACATGCTTGCCGCATTCGCCCGGTTCGGGGGACCGCGGCAACCAACCGAATTATCTGGAGGACACTGGAATGCCCGCAAAAAAGGCCGATTCAAGGTCTGAATTCAAGGCGACCGTGAAAGGCGATTCTGCCGTGATCAGATTTCACAAATCACTCTACTCGACGGACGCCCTCTTCGGAACGGCTTTCGTTTTCCTGGATCGTTGCTACGTTCACTGTGATCTCGTCGATGACGACCATATCGAGGTCGTTCTGACTCCGCGTGTGAACTCCAGGTGGTCCCTGGCCGAACTGGCAGGCGAGTTCAAGAACGAGATGATTAACCAGGCCCTGCGGTTCAAGCTGGCGAAGCAGACTGAAAAGGTCAGGACCATGATAGTCGGCCGCGCGATCGGCGAATCGATTCCCCCGGACGGCCAGCAGACGCCCGCACCGATCACCACCTCGGTTCCCGACCTTCCCCCCGAGGTTGCCAAGCTCCTCAGCGAAGAAGAAGAGAGCCTGGATTTCCTGGACGATCCTTTCGGGATCGCGATCCCCTGGGAGGAAAAGTACAAAAAGGACGAGTCCGCACGCGGCGAAGGCGGCAAGCAGTAACAGATGGCTTACCGTTGGGATTCCATCAGTCCAGGGGGACACATGAAGACCAGATTCCACAAGAAGATATACCCGGCGCGCGCGATAAAAGCTGCGGTCGCGGCGTTCTCCGAGGTCGCTTCGATATCGACATCGCGGGATGGCGACTACACGATCGTAGATCTGCAGTCGGGTGACACGGCCGATGACGCCGAATTTCTGGGCGAGTTCGAGAACTTCGTCCTGGGCGAAACCATCTCCATGCGAGGCGTGAAATGACCGGGAAGCCCGAAAGAAACCTGATTCGTTACCGGCAGGTCGGCGACAGCTTCGTCGTGACCAATGACGCCGGAGAGTTCATCGTACTGAATACAGACGAAATGAATCTTCTCGCGACAGGCAAGGTCGCGACCGGCTCCGATCTCGAGCGACGCCTGCTCGAAAAGAACATGCTGATCGACGGAGAGGAAGGCATCGACACGG
The DNA here is from genome assembly GCA_964573455.1 of uncultured Anaeromyxobacteraceae bacterium. Taxonomy (GTDB): domain Bacteria; phylum Myxococcota_A; class UBA9042; order DTJE01; family DTJE01; genus JAGOFO01. The sequence continues at coordinate 13,209 of CAZNJW010000001.1, forward strand.
CCAGCGAAGCATACGGGCGCAAGATGTCTTACCTGTACCGAGGCCCGGTCCTTCATATCATGGTGGTGACGCTGCGCTGCAACCAGGTCTGCCGCTATTGCCATGCCAGCCGCGCCTCGCTGGGCGAGACCGAGACCGATATGTCCATCTCGACGGCGGAAAAAGTCGTCGACATCGCGATGCGCTCACCTTCCGACACGATAACGATCGAGTTCCAGGGCGGTGAACCGCTCGTAAACTGGGAGACGGTCCAGCACGTAGTCGAATACGGTTCAATGAAGGCGGTGGCCGCGGGCAAGCGGGTCATGTTCTCGCTGGTTTCGAATCTTTCCCTGATGGACGACGAGAAGCTTTCCTACCTGGTTGAGAAACGGGTCCAGATATCAACCTCGCTGGACGGTCCCAAGGACATCCACGACGGAAACCGCCGACTGTCCGGCGCCAGCGCGCATGACAAGTGCGTGTACTGGATGGATCGAATCAACAACGCCTACGTTCAGGCCGGACTCGACCCGAAGCTGTACCATGTCGAGGCCCTAGCGACGATCACCCGCGAGCACTTCGGTCGCGCGAAGGACCTTGTCGACGAATATGTCGCACGCGGCTGCCGGGCGATCTTCATGCGGCCGCTGAACCCGTTCGGCTACGCCAAGAAGGCCGAGGACACGGCAGGCTACCCGGCCGAGGACTTCCTCAAGTTCTACAACGAGGCGCTGGACTACATCGTTGAACTGAACAGGCAGGGTGTCGAGGTCATGGAGCGCCTGGCCGCCATCTTCCTGACCAAGATCATGACCCCGGACGATCCGAACTACCTTGATATCCGCAACCCGTGCGGAGCTGGAATCGGACAGATCGCCTACAACTACGACGGATCAATCTTCACCTGCGACGAGGGTCGCATGGTCTTCCAGATGGGAGACGATATATTCAAGCTGGGGGATGTCGGCAACATGACGCTCAAGGACGTCGTGACGCACGACACGGTCAAGACAATGGCGATGGCCTCGACCCTTGACTCGATCCCGGGGTGCTCGACGTGCGCTTACAAGCCCTGGTGCGGGACATGTCCGGTTTACAACTACGGCGAGCAGGGAAACATCTTCCCGCAGAACAGCACGAATCAGCGATGCCGGATTTACATGGGCGTGCAGGATCGGCTGATGCGCCATTTTGTCGCAAACGACACCGAAACGATCGACATCTTCAATCGCTGGGTCGAGGTCAAGGAACGAACCGAGTACCTTCACGACGGCCGCAGGGACTCATGCGGCTAGCCTGGGCGCGTTCAAACTGGCACGGCCGACCACATGAACGACCGGTGCCGCGGGGCAGCCTCGGATGATGACTGAAAATCCAGTCAGGGCAGTCCTTAAAGTCACCTACTCCTGCAACTCCATGTGTCTTTTCTGCCGCGCCGCGGACTACCGTTGTTCGGTCCCGGACGAGCCGGCCGAGACCATTCTGAAAAAGGCTCTGGCCGCGAAAAATGCCGGAGCGTCCATGATCCTGTTTTCCGGCGGCGAGCCGACCCTTCGGCGAGACCTGTTCCTGCTGGCCAGGGGCGTCAGGGCTCTCGGAATGGACTTCGGTCTGATCACGAACTGCGGCATGCTGGGCAACCCCGACTATCTTGGCAGGATGCTCTCCCTGGGTCTGAAATACGTGCACACATCCCTTCACGGCGCCTCCGCCGAAACACATCGCTCAATCACCGGCGCCGACACCTTCGACGCGGTCCTGCGATCGTTGGCGGCCCTTTCCGGGCAGGGTGTCGAGCTGCACGTCAACACCGTTCTAAACAGACGAAACGTGCGTGATCTGGCCGCCATAGGAGACCTGGTAGCTCCATTCGCTCCGATCACGCACAAGCTGTGTCTGATGGAACCGCGCGGACTGTTCCATGATAACGAGGCCGCTCTTGCGATTCAGCCTGAGCTTGCCGGGCGCGCGGCCTGCGACGAGGTCGCCAGGACTGCGGGCAGATATCCGGAGGGCGGATTCAAGACGGTCGTCGAGGGTTTTCCCCTGTGCCAGATTCGCACCGCGCTCGACTCGGTGTCGAGTCTGCTCGAACACAACATCATGTTCATGAGCGAAGGTTTCGAGGACGGTATCTACAGGTCCGATCACGGGGCCAGGCAGTTCACCGATATCTGCGACTCCTGCTCGAAACGAAACGAATGCCCGGGTGTTTATCCCGGCTATGTTGAACGGTACGGGGTAGTCGGATTGAGGGCATTCCGATGACCTGTGCGGTCGCGGTCGACACACTACGGAACAACGTGCTCTCCCATCCTGACCGGAACTGAATCCTGGGAAACGACAGTGCAGTGCATGTTCACGTCGTTGTACTCGAAATCATTGGAGTAATCGAACGGCTTGCCGTCTGCGCCGAGCACATACGCGCTCAATTCGACCTCAATCGTGTCCGCGTCGAACCGATGCGGGGATGTGGAATCCGATGGAGTCGGATCGGGGTTGCCCAGATATGGCGTGGGGAAGCCCTCCGGAAAGACCGGAAGCGTGACCGACGAACGATCCGCCGGAACAAAAATCTCCCAGAGCGCGTGGGAACGCGGCCCACCGAGAGTTCCGTCCTTGTTATTGCCCGAGGACAACGTGTTCCTGGGCGCGGCGGTGAGATAGTTCAGGCGCAGAACGTAAAGGTCGGGACTCACGGGACTGGACACCGGACGCCACCGGATCTTACCGGTAAACAGGTCCGGGGACACCGTGTCCAGCGGCATGTTGTGCGGCAAGACCGCCGGGTCAAGCAGTTCGGGCAGTTCAAGCCACGCGGACTGCGAGTCCAGATGAACCGTATCGCCCGGTTTGACCCCAGGCCTTACCGGAGTTGAGATTCCCGGCGGATCCCCGGCCTTGTATGAAGCGCGGCCCGCCAGACCGACCGCCAGGTTCGTTATGCTCAGGCCGAGTTCCTTCAGAACCGGATCATCGGGATTCGGGAACTTGATCCTGATCGGATTCTGGAAACCTTCCCGGTTGTAGTCGCCGTTAATCGAAACGAACATAAAACCCTCGCCGCCTGTATCGATGACCGGCATCGCTAGGGCATTCGGCATCGGGGTGCCGGTTTTGTAGTCGGTCGGAAGACTGCCGATGTACATCTGCACCGCGTCATCTTCCTGGGAGGAAAGGTCGATGTTCATCAGGATGTCGGCTTTGTTTACCTGGCCGGGCTTGACGTTGACCCGGGCAATTCCCAGCGCCATCGGCTTGAAATCGATCGTGTAGGGATCGTTGATCGTCGCGAGGGGGTCACCGACCGTTCCACCGAGCGCGAACACGAGATGCTGACCGGCCGGGACGTCCGACAGACTGTACACGGAATACGCGCAAGCATCGTCCTTGGCCGCCTGAACCGGATCGGAATACATGCAGAGCGACATGTTTCCGGGCACGCCGATCCCGACCGGCTGTTCGAGGATGCTGCCCATGGATATAGACGACAGAGGTCTGCCGTTGATCGCTGTCGATACAATGGCGACCGCGATCCTTCCATCGCCGAAAAGCGACGATGATGAGGGCAGCGGTTCAAGGCCACCCTCGCCCAGGAAACCCGAAACAAGGCCCTCTATCTGCCCGATCCCTGTTGCGGCATCCGAAGCCACCAGGTCGAGTGGATCAAGGACTACCGACACCGATGCGCCGGAGATGCCCAGATAAGTGACGTACCTGTGTCCGGGCGCTCCGACCGTGACGTCGAAATTCGAAACCAGGGCCGCGTCGAAAAACTCCACCACGCCGGCCGGACCGGTCGTCTGGAACGGAATGGAGCCGGTCCCGGCATCGATGAACACCGAGGCTCCTTCAAAAGGCCTCAAAGCACCGTTGCCAGTGCGCTGCAACGCAGTCACCTTGACGTGGCCGTTCGCCGGGCCTGCGCCCTGATCAGGCTCCGTGTTGACGCCGGGTACGGCGAGATGCTTCAACGATAGATCGATGCTGGCCCTGATCTTGTCGACCCTTCCACCAAGGTTCTGACTTTCGGCACTCAGGACGGTCTCGGCCTTGACCGCGGAACATGCCGTCAACCTTCCGGAGCCGGTATGATCTGTCATCACTTCACCGAGGTCGCCGAGCTCCCACGAGACCGAGACCTTTGCATTCCCCAGACCGAATCCGCGGCCATCCAGTACCCTCAGTCCCACCATCACGCAACGATGACCTTCTTCGTTCTCGAATGCGGGACTGGCCGTAAGCCTTATCTGCGGATCTCCGGAAAGCGGATCGTCGTCCCAGCCATCGGGAACACCATCGTTGTCGGTATCGGATATCGACGAACCGGTTCCAAACAACAGTTCCTGAAGATCCGAAAGCCCGTCTCCGTCGGAATCGGCCCCGGGTCCGCGACCACACGATGTCGCTGTCGCAAGCGCTGAGCACAAAATCAGAACCGGCTGCAACGTGCGAAAACTTCGAGTCATCAGAATCCGAACCTCAGTGATACACCCGAATTCAGGAACCAGCCACCGCCACCCACGGCGGGATAACCCGGATTGCCTGGAATCAGCGAAGTCTTGACGTCGGTGTTGTCGATGACAGCCGCGGCCATGAAGTGGGTATCGACCGATATCCTGGGACCTCCGACGTGTTCGGCGTCGAAACCAATCCCGAACGAACCGGAGTACTGATCCCCTCCGAGCAGATTCGTCTCGCCCGACTGAACCGGCAATGGACTCTGCGACCAACCGAACCCGGCACGCAAAGCCACGGCCTTGTGAGGACGATACTCCGCGCCAAGCCGAACGGTGACGCTGTCACGAAGACCGGGGGACGGAATCGATGAAGAATCGGTCTCATCCTCCCGGCCGGGGTCCGAGAATACCTTGACCTCGGGCGAGGACATCCGGTACCCGCTGAACAGATAGCAGATCACGTCAGCAGAAACCGAATAGTCGTCGGTCTTCCAGCCGGCCCCGAACGAAAACTCGTGCGGAGTCCAGTAAGCGATCGCGTTCACCGTCAGATAGATCGGGTTAATGCTGCTTGACACCGTGGCGTCGACTGGCAGTTCGATATGGGTGCGATTCGAACCACGCCAGGAAAAACCAAGCGTAAGACCTCGAATCGGTTCAAAAAGCAAACCAACATTCGCGGAGACGCGATAGCCGACGGTGACCGCGAGATGGTTCTGCGGATCCGCTGAACCGAGGTCCACGCTGACCAGCCCGCCAACCGAAGGAAGAATCGATGCTCCGACACCGACCATCAACCACTTCCAGCGTCCGGCCATCGCGACGTTAACCACCAGACGGGTATTGCGCTTCTCGTAGAACGGAAAGTTCGCCTCGGTAGGCCCGAGCGCCTCAACCGAGTACAACTCGGTCGCCGGGGTCTGCAGTTGAAGCCCGAAAAACAGGTGCCGATCGAGTCCTTTTCCCAGGGGGATGGGCGCGGCCACGCCGCCCTCAAGATAGACGGTCGCGCGATCAAAACGACGCTGCGAGACAGGAGATGTCATCTTCGTTAAGTCATCGAACTCATTGAAACGGGCGTTCAGCCAGGGTCTGTAGACCGAAACACCCAGACCGAACTCCACCCGTTCCATCAGGCCGAGCGCGGCAGGGTTGTAATAGGTGGCGCTGTAGGAGTCCGCGGTTGCGGTTCCTGTGCCACCCATGGCGATCCCCACCGAACCGGAACCGAACTGATCCATGGGATTCGACAGGGCCGGAGCGGACACGAAATACATGGCGGCGTGCGTCGCCGCGAGCAGCGCAAAGAGGATTCGCGTTCGAACGTCTGCCGACAAAGCCATCATACCCTGGTGATGAAGCAAACCGCCCAGAAATCCGGCGCGCGGTATTATAACTATTCGAAGGATCTAAATCCCTCAAAATTGCATGTGCCTGGGATTCTTAAACTAGTATAATTCCCAATCTTGTTATTCCGAACAGGACAACAGATGAAATCACATGTGAAATCTTGTCTGGGGATACCACTGCTCGTGATGCTTCTCGCTGTTTCCTGCGACGATGGATGGGGACAGGGTGAAGGGCTCGTGATCACCGCGGCCGTTGACCCTGCCAGTGTCATCGCGGGTTCCACCGTGCAGGTGACATGCTCGATTATCGAAGGGGACGTTTCAGCCCCGGTTCCGGACGCCACGATCGAGGTCACTCCGGCCGAGGGCGTGACGATAGACGGCCTCAGCATCGTCACCTCCAGAGCGGGCGGGTTCGAAGTCATCTGCCACTCGGCATCGCTGCCTCTGGCCGAATCGGAATCGGCGGCTTTCCTCGTCACTGCGGGCGACCCGGCTGGAACGGTCGCCACCGTTTTTCCCGAAAACGTCAGCGCCGGAGAACCGGCGACGGTTGATTGCGCCGTGGTCGACGCCTTCGGGAACGTGGTGACCGGTTTCGAGTCGCTTCCCGAGGGTTCCGGCGCACTCGAGGTTGAAGGATTCACAGTCAGTTCCGAAACTGCTGGAGCATGGGAAGTCTTCTGCTCGGCGCCCGCCGAATTCCCGGATTGCGAAAAGACCCCGGCTATCCTGCAGGTGTCCGCTGGCCGGCCGATCAGCCTTGAAATGAAGCTGAACCCCGACAAGGAAAACTACGCGCTCAAAGCGGCCATCAAGGTGTCCTGGCTCGTCACGGACGCCTGGGGGAACGTGGTTCCCGACCTCCCCGCGGACATCGTGATATCACCGACGGAAGGGCTGACCCTGTCGGGAAACACCCTCACGGTGAAACAGGAAGGAAGCTGGACTGTCACTGTTGCTCTGCGTGACTACGAGCTCTCGGACAGCGACCAGGTCAGGTGCGATCTGTCGGCGCCGGAACTTCAGATTGACTGGCCGCCTCGCGGCGAGACGGTCGAGGGTTCTCCGGAAGTGGAAGTTCGTGGCACCGTCATCGACGCGGCCAACAGCGACGTCACGCTGAAGATCAACAAGGAAACCGTGGCGATTGGGGCCGACGGCAGGTTCTCGATGCCGATGACTGCGACACACGGCCTGAACGGGCTGCTCTTCTCAGTCAAGGATTCACAGGGATTCGAATACTCAACCACCCGCGGCTTCTACTACTCCGATTCCTGGACACCCATCGATGGCTCAACACTGATGGGCGACGTGGTCAGGGACGACGGTGCAATGCTCTTTCTGGGGCAGTCCTTCCTTGACGACGGTGACCATGACCGCACGCACCCGAACGATCTCGCGACGCTGATTGAGATTCTTCTGTCCAGCAATGTGGGCGGCCTTCTGGATTCGCTTCCGCCGATCTCGGTTCCGATCCCTAACATCGTCAACTTCGGGATACTCGGCGTGCAGCTTCAGGGCGACCTCGAGATCGAGGTCCAGTTCCGGGATGTCAGCTTCGGCGAACCATACGTCGAAATACGCACCAGGGACGGTGGAGTCGCCACCTCGGTCACTCTTCAGCCGGTGCACATCGGCCTGGATCTGAAGTTCACAATCAAGGCCAGGGCGATCGCCTTCGGCAACACCTACGAGCTTCTGGACCCGTCCAGTTCATCAGGTTCCTCGATGGAGATCGGCACGTTCGGACTCGGCGTGTCGCTGAACATCAACAAGACTCCTGATACCGACCTGACTGTTGAAGGCGATGACTTCGAGCTGACCATCGAGGACATCCAGCTCGATCCGATCGAACACCTTGAGATTGACCTCGGCACCATCGGCGCGCTGGGGATCGATCTCGGCACGATCGACTTGACCAGAATCGTCGGCAGCATCGACGACCTGTTGATGAACTGGGTTCTTGAACCGATCCTGAACTTCCTGACTCCACTGCTGACCGACCTGCTTGAGCCGCTCGTCGTCGAACTGATGGGCACCGTACTCGAAGCGCTCTTCGACCAGCTGAACCTGCAGCAACCTGTCGAGATACCGGCCATCGTCAGTTCCGGGACGCCTGTTACCATGGATCTCTCGCTGGCGCCGTCCACGATTGTGTTCACCACCTCGGGCGGCACGGTAGGCCTCGAACTGGGCTTCCTGACTGCCCACAAGGTTGATCACGATCCGATTGGCGTGATCGGAAGCCTGACCGACATCCAGAGCAACGCGTTCGCGTTCGACACCGAACCTGGCGTGCAGGCCGCTATCGACATCAAGACCATCAACACGCTGCTGTTCATGCTCTGGCAGTCGGGCTGGATCACCGGAAAAATCGATCTGTCCGGTCTGGTCGGCGACGTGGGCTTCGGCGTGGGGAACCTGATGATCACGCCCGATCTGTACCTGCCGCCGATAATCAACGACGGTCAGGCGGTTGGCGATGACGGGATGATGGCACTCGAGATCGGCGACGCGTACCTCAAGGTTCAAGTCGACATTCTCGGGAACCCGCAATTCTTCGACCTCTGGTTGCAGATGGCGGTTCAGGTCCAGATAGTGGCAGACGGCTCCAACGTTGGAATCAGGTTCGGCAAGGTGACTTTCTTCCAGACCGAGTTCGTGAACAAGGGCGATCTGGGGGACCTTTTCGACATGTTCCTTCCGTCGATTCCCGACCTGGTCCGATCGATCGAAGGCCAGGAATTCACCTTCCCGATCCCCGAGATCGACCTCGGCTCTATCATTCCGGGGATCGAGCCCGGCACAATCGTGCAGCTCGGTAACGGCGTGTCCGATGTCAGGGAAGGAATGGTCGTGCTCGGGGCTGATCTGCTGTAGACAGTTCACAACATCAGTGACGCCAGGACATCGTCCAGGGATGCATCCTTCGATGTGCCTTTGTCCGTGGTCTCATCCAGGGTGTCTGCCTCGGCGTCCATTTCCTTGTGGCATCCACTGATGGCTCCATCAACGGTCGCGGCGGGGCCACAGTGTTTCAGAACGAAATTCTTACGCAGCCTGGTCAGCGCGGTGCGCTCTGTCCTGCACACGGTCGCCGCGCTTATCCCCAGAACCTCCGCCACCTCGCGACATGTCATGCCTTCAAAGAACCTGAGTCGGATGATCTCGCGTTCGTCGTGGTCCAGAAAGTCGAGTCCGTCCAGGTCCGAGCCGAGAAAGCGCGAGAACCTCATCAACATGACCCCTGATTCGATCGAACGGTTCGGACAGTTGTCGTGATCCTTGCGGTACTGAATCTGGTCCTGAGGGTCGTCTTCGGTCAGTCTCTCCCTGGATCTGCGGCAGATGTCCCTGACGTGATCGAACATGGCGCCGCTGGCACGTTTTCCTGCGTACGTCGAAAGCGCGCAACCTCTGTCGGGATCGAATCGCCCGACCGCCTCCATCAATCCCACGAAGCCTTCCTGAAGGATGTCCTCACGGTCGGCGGGCGACCAGTAGTCGCGCCTGAACCTGGTCGCCAGACGCCTGACAAGAGGAACCAGCGCCGAGAGTGTCGTGATCTGCTGCCGAACCTGATTCGTCGTTTCCATCTGTCTTTTCCTCCAGGATGATGGGAGGTTCACATTTCAAGAAGCGTGCCTGAACTGAAGCGAACATCTGCCAGACGCGCAGATCCGTCACAACTATTCGAATTCTAAAGACAATATGGCCAGCGCCCTGATTTCAACCAAGACTGCGACAGTTGAATTTCGATCCTCTTCAAAGGGGGCGTCTCCCCCTTTCGCGGGGGTTTCTCACCCAGCGGTCGGGGATTTGAAGCAGACCGAGGTTTCAGTGTCGCCCGGGTGCTGGAAATGACTGAGACCAAAGGCTATAATGGCGTCCAAGTCTTACGACTGGTTTTTCTTCTCTTTGTTTACAGGTGGCTTCGAATGAACAAGCGCTTTCTGCTGGTCTTGCTGACTGCCGTCGCCTTCGCGGGATGTGGGACAGATCCCAATGTTGACAACGACATCGTTGGCGCGGATGACACGACCGACGAGGATGTGGTCGATCCCCTTGAGGACGTCGTGCTTCCGGATGGCGCGATCTGCATGCCCGGTACAGGCAGGTGTTCTGCCTCAAATTATCTCGTGTGTAAGGAAGACGGTTCGAACTACGACGTGATCCCCTGCAATGGCGGTTGCGACGACAGGACGGGCTGTAAAGACCAGCAGACATGCACTCCGCTGACCACCAGATGTAACGACGACGGCACGGTTCAGGTGTGCCTTGGCGACGGTTCTGAATGGTCCGAGGCGACAAACTGCCCTGAAGGCGAAGTTTGTATTGCTGGCGGCTGCATGACCGAGAGCTGCATCCCCGGCGCCAGTCAGTGCATCGGCAACACGCTGGTCTCATGTGCCGGCGATCCGGCGAAATGGGTTGAGCAGGAATGCGGAACCAAGGCGATCTGCTTCAAGGGCGACTGCGTTGAATGTGTCAACGACGATCAGTGCGCGCTCGGAAACGAGTGCCTGGACGGGCATTGCACTCCGGTTCCCCTGTCGATCGCCACTCCTTACCTGCCCGAAGGCCAGATCAAAATAGCTTACAGCGCGACTCTCGAGGCGATGGGCGGAGTACCTGAGTACACGTGGTCGCTGGTGTCCGGCACAATGCCAACCGGCATCCTGATGTCGAACGACGGCGCGATAAGCGGAACCCCGAGCCAGGCCGGCAACTACGAAGTCGTCATCGGCGTGACCGACTCCAAGGGCGCAACGGTGCAGAAGCCCTACGAGATCATCATCCACGAGGAAGGTCTCAGCATCATCAGCAAGTCTCCGCTTCCCGACGCCGAGGAAGGCACGGACTACTCGTTCCAGTTCCAGGCGCTCGGTGGAAAGGCACCTTACGGGTGGATGATTATCGAGGGCGCTCTCCCGGACGGCTTGACTATGTCCTCTGACGGCGCGATCACCGGCATCCCGAACGCGCACGGGGATTTCACATTCAAGGTCCGCGCCATCGACATCGATGATCCGCCGTCGTACGACTCCCGCGAGTTCACCCTGCACGTCGCGATCGCGCCGCTGGTGATTTACGGCGACCAGGAATTCAACCTGTTCATCACAAAGGCGATCATTCTGCCAGTTATCACCACCGGCATCGGGCTGCCCTACAACGAACAGCTCAAGGCAAAGGGCGGCGTGAAGCCCTACACGTGGCAGGAATCGCAGATGTCGATGCTGCTCGAGATGCTGATCCCGAAGTCGGGCGTGCCGGAAGGACTGACGCTCAGTTCCGAGGGTGTCCTGTCAGGCAGGGTCACCAGTGTCGACGAGGCAGTCAAGCTCGACCTCAGTATGATTGGCATGGACTACGTGCTCGAGGGATTCTTCTTCATGGCCACGGTGACCGACGCGCAGAACCCTGCCGATTCGGACCAGGCAATCTTCGTCATCCCGACCATTCCGATAGATCTCGGCGGCCTCGGAATCTGAGCCACTGCCCCTTACAACAACCATCTCAATTACGAAGCGGGTCTTTCACCACGTTGCCTGTGTCGCCTGATTGCTCCACCAACGAGTACCGAAAGAAGATCGGGATAGGACATGCCGGCGGCGGCCGCCGCCTTTGGAAACAGTGACTTGTCGGTCATGCCGGGCAGCGTGTTCGTTTCAAGCGCCCAGATCGCCCCGTCAGGCTCGAGGATGAAATCGGTACGAGAGTATCCCGACAACATCAAAGCCCTGTGGGCCAGCAGGGCGGCCTCGCGCATCCTCCGCGCGGCATCCTCTTCCACCCTGGCGGGACAGACTTCGTCGGCGGCCGCCGGGTCATACTTGCTGCCGTAATCGAAAAAGTCGGCCTTGTGAACGACTATCTCGATAATTGGCAGGGTTCGCGGCAATCCGGTCAAGAGGTCTTCCAGGACGGGAACCGAGAACTCGCGGCCCTTCTTGTAAGCCTCGAACACCAGCATGTCGGACGTGCCCCTGACTTGCCGGAGGCCATCATCGAAACGCTCCCGATCACGAACGATGGTCACCCCAAAGCTCGAACCTTCCCTGGTGGCCTTCAGCACCACCGGGATCCCCGTGATGTCCAGAGCCGCATCAAGCGCGCGACGATCGTCAAGCTCGCGGCCCTGAAGCATCAGTCCCGCGGGAGTGGGCACTCCGCTGGCCTGGTAGACGGCCTTGGTGACCCACTTATCGATTCCCACCGCCGATCCTATCGAGTCGGAACCGACATACGGGAGGCTCATAAAGTCGCAAAGGGACTGTATCCGGCCGTCCTCGCCAACGGTACCGTGCAGTCCGATGAACACGCAGTCAGGCGCGATCGAGGCGATCATTCCAATCGCTTCCGCAAATGACATCGATGGCGCCGTGGCCAAGAGGTCGCCGGCATCCGGAAAAGACATCGAACCGTCACGTCCGATCACGCACGGGACAGGCTCGTAGCCGGCCGCAGGAAGATTCGTGATGATCGCCGCTCCGGTCATCATCGAGACATCGTGTTCACGTGAAACGCCGCCAAGGAAGACAAGTACTCGTGGTTTCATGAATTCGCCGCAAATGGTTGAGAAGCCGACGGTCACCCGCCGTGGTGCCGGATCCGCACCGTGCCGGCCTTGATCACGGCCGCCACATGATCCGTCGCGTAATTATAGAACGGTTCCCTGAAGTCTACGCAGTCGAAGACCACCATGTCTGCCGGGGCTCCAGGCACGAGCGTGCCGAACACCGCGGGCAGGCCGAGCGCGGACGCAGCATCCGCTGTTATCGAACGCCACACCTCGGTCGCGGACATCTTCATGAAGCTCATGCCGAAAGTGCCCATCAACAGCAGATTGGATGTGACCGATGATCCCGGATTGAAGTCGGTCGAAAGCGCGACCTTCATTCCCCCGTCGATGAAACGCCTGGCGTTCAGCCACTCGGGTCTGCACATGCTGACGGGACAGCCTGGAAGCAGGACGCCGGTCACGCCGGCGGCGGCCATGGCGGAGATGTCGCCGTCGCTGGAATGATCGAGGTGGTCGGCGGACACGGCGCCAAACTCGGCTGCGAGGGAGCTGGCGCCGGACGCGGAAAGCTGGTCCGCGTGAATCTTGACCCTCATGCCATGTTCAATGGCCGAGGACATGATTCGCCTGCTCTCCGCGACCGTGAAGGCGACCGTTTCGCAGAACACGTCGCAGAACGTGGCAAGCCCCCTCGACGCGACCTCGGGAATCCATCCCGATACGATCGAGTCGACGTGTGCGGTTCGATCGGCGGTTCCGGCCGGAATGGCATGCGCGCCCAGAAAGGTGCGCACGACCGTAACAGGGACATGATTCTGAATCTGACCAGCAGCCTCAAGAATCTTGATCTCATCCTGAAGCGTCAGTCCATAACCACTCTTTATCTCGAGCGTCGTGATCCCGGAACGAAGCATTGCCGTCGCCCGCGGAACCGCGAGTTCCACCAGCCGATCAATGGAGGCATTCCTGACCGCCTCGACCGTGCGCTGGATCCCGCCTCCCCGACCGGCTATGGACTGGTAACTGACGCCTGTGGCACGCGCTTCGTACTCGTCGGCCCTGTTGCCGGCGTAAACCAGGTGCGTGTGACACTCGACCAGCCCGGGCGTGACAAGACCACCGCCCGCGTCGAGGCTCTCGATGCCGGCGGGAAACCCCGGACAATCCGTCTGAGAACCGCACCACGAAACGACGCCGTCACGCACCAGAACGGCCGCCGATTCAACCGGCGCACCGGAGATGGTCAGAAGGGTTCCGATATTGTGTATGAACAGATCCGCGCCCATTGGTACCCCCGGAAAGAAGGACCAGTCACCTGGCGCCACCGCCAGCAGGAGCCACATCGGACTTCAAGAGCGCAGCGGCCTGGTCGATCCACGACTTGAGATTGTCACGATCGGGCAACTTCCCAAGTTCCGGGACCCTGTCCCTGACGGCCACGATTGCGGCAGCAAGTTCGTCGGGCTGCCTGGAAACCAGGACGGACAGATTTGTAACACCGGCATGGGTCATAATCCTGGCCACCTTGGGGCCGACACCGTCAAGGCGAAGCAAATCACAGAAGTCGTGCCAGCGCTGTACCTCGGCCGGCTTGACCTTCATCTTCGCGGCGAGGGAGGCGCGATCCTTACTGGTTCTGGTCCTGTTCCACAGCACGCGCGTCGAAGTGATACCGTGGCCGGCGAGACGTGACGCGACAGTCTCGTCCACAAGTCCGGTCACCGCCACGTCGTAATGCCCGGCGAGGGCCGCCACCGGAAGGACCGACAGGACAATGGCCAGCAACAGAACGTGAATTCCCCGTTTCATCGGTCAGTCTCCTGGAAAAGAGGTTGATTGAGCCGGTTGGGTCAGCGACCGCGTCTGGTTTCGGGAAGGAAGAAGGAGATGCCGAAGATGAACATCGGGTTCTGCGTCAGCTTGCTTTCTTCCTTCTCGCTGAGCGCGCGCTGCACCATATAGTCCCTGACATCGAAGTTGAGCGACAGGAGTTCGATCGGGAAGTATCTGAAACCACCACCGACCATGACCGCGAGAGCGGAACTGCCAGGGGGGTTATCCCAGTCGTAGTAGCTGACCGTTCCGAATCCGACCCCGGCGGTCAGATGGATATCCGCATACCCGAGATGCTTGCCACCCAGAACGATCTTACCCGCAAGCGGAACGAACGAGACCTTTCCCAGCACGAGCAGTCCAAGTCCTGAACGTCCAAAGCTGGCTACGTCCGGGTTGAGCGCCTGCTGGGAATCATCGTCCACCAGATCGCCGATCATGCGGCCCTGCCCGGTTCGGAAACCGACACCGGCGTAACCGACTTCGACGCCCGCGGAGAAGAAATCGAAGAAGTGGTACTCGTATGAGAGCTGGAACAGCAGGTCGGTATTGTATTTCTGATTGATGGTCACGCCGAATGCGGGCGTGATCTCGTGACGGCCCTTGCGCAGAAGCTTCTGGTTGCGGATCGCCGGAGCGTCAGCAAGATTGACCTCCTGCGAAACTGCGACCGCCGGAAAAACCACCAACGCAAGGATAATCGCTGCAATACGCTTCATTGCCCGGCCCCCAATCATTTCGGATGCACGTACGTGTGCTTGAAGGGCATGAAGAAGCCCAGTCCGAGCGAGAAGACCACGTTGTTGACGAACTTGTCTTCAAGCGCGTAATTTTCCATGTACATGTAATCGCGAATCTCGAAATTCACAGTCAGCCACTGGGTTGCCGCGAGCCGGAACCCGAATCCGAGGTTACCGGACCCATGGTAGTCGCCAAAAAGGGTCTTGGCCGCGCCGGCACCGGCTGTCATGTAGATATCCCAGTAAACCGGCTTGCCGTACTGCCCGAGCCAGAGGAACTTGCCGGTAAGCGGAACAAAGGATACGTTTGCGCCTACATAGAAATCCATGAGCCGAGCGTAGGAAACGTAATTGTCCAGGCTGCCATCGGAATCGTCCCTGGACCATCCGAAATACTTGATGTATTCAGCGCCGACGGCCACCCAGTCCTTGATATGAAAGCGAAGCTGGACACCCACGCCGACATGCTGCGTGACCGTCTCGTTCATCGGAAGGTTGAAGGTCGGCTCAATCTCGAACCGCATCGCCTTGATGAACGGCTTCTGCTGAAGGACAAGAATGCCCTCGTCCTTTTCGGACGCCTTGTCCTGCGCGAAGGCGGCACTGCCGACCATCGCGACAATCGCAAATAAAAATGCTGCGAAAACCCTTGTTCTCATTGGGCCCCCACTGGACACAAAGCCCCTTGCCGCCTGAGGGCCGATCGAGACAGCCCCGCCAGACACGGCACACCGCAAGGTCCGATGCGTTGCAATGTAACCGTCTACAGCTTCAACGTCAATAAGAAACGTGTGTATTCCAACAGGCATCTGTCTTTGGAGCAGTAATTAGTCAGCGTACGTTGATCGTATACGGGAATTTCATGTTGGGACCGCTGAACTTATCGAAGGAGATCGCGCGGATGACGCCTTCAAGACACGCTCTGGCCGCGCCGGCGTTGGTCAACTTGACGCTGACGACACGTCCGGAACCCTCGATCTCGACGTTAGCCTTTGCCGTGTAGGGTATCGGATCGCCGTTACTACGAACGCACGAATCCATCGCGCCCTTTTTCGAGTTGAAGCCTTTCACGACCTGGCTGACAGTCAGCTTCTCAGGCAGGTTGGACGAAGTGTCCGAGGAGGACGCTGTCTTCGTCGCAGTCGGGTCCTTCTTTCTGCCGGCATTCAACTGGGCCAACAAGGCATCCGCATCGTTGGCGGAAGCAACGGGGTCGGGTTTCTTGACTGTCGTCGTTGTCGTTGGCTTTGTCTCGGCCTGTTCCTGCTTCGGTGCGGTCGTGGTCGTCGGCTTCGCGTCGACAGCCGGCTTCTTCACGGCGACCGGCTCGGTCTTTTTGGGCACGGCCTTCTCGGCGACCTGGGTGGCCGGCTCGGCCTGGGCCGGCTGGGCAGCCTGGTCCGGCTGAGCTGGCTGGGCAGCCTGGTCCGGCTGAGCCGGCTGGGCAGCCTGAACCGGCTGAACCGGCTGAGCCGGCTGGGTTGCCTGACCGGGGGTTAATTCGGTGGCCGGCGGCAGCTTGGGCCCACCGACGATATTCTTGTTCTTCATCAGCTGCCACGCCACGAAGGCACCGGCACCGACAACGATTACGATAATCAGACCGATCAAAAGGCCGGTCACACCAGCCTTGGTCTTCTTCTTGCGGGCAAGAGCCTCGGCTACTCGCTGAACCTCGGCCTCGTCGAAGGAAATCATGCCGGCCGCGGCGGATCCGCGGGACGCGGCGGCTGGTTCCTCTTCAAGGCTGCGCACGTCAACGACGTCGGCTTCCTTGACGGAGCCCTGGCTGCGCGTTGCCTTACGCTGTTTGTAGTCATCGAGGGAGAACAGAACCGAAGTCTCGCGGCGCTGCCAGACCATGCCGGGCTCGCCGCCCTGGCCGCCACCGAATGCCTGGGCAAATTCCTCGACCTCTCCAGCTTTCTTCCATGCCTCGAAGCCCTGCCGCCACACGAATCCGGTCGAAGATAGCTCTCCGCCGGAGATCATCTTCAAAACGGCTGCTGTATCGAACGGACCCTTGCGTTCACGCCCGACAACCACAAACCACTGAATCTGATCCCCGGAGCCTTTGTCGCCGCCTTGTTCGAGTTCAACCTCGACTGTGGAGCCACAAGCGGGGCAGACGGTATCGAAACTCGACTTGTCCTTGGGCAGGTCGCTGTCAGCCATATCCCAGGAGTTGCTGCAATCAGAGCAGGTAACCTTCATCTCAAGCCTCCAGAACGCGGTTTCAGGGAACGGGAAAGCGCCATCGGCACAGTCGGGCCGGACAGTATTATATCCAACCGAGTCCTTTTGGCTATCGGTCTTTTGACGCGAATTCCAACTCAGGATTCTTCTCAAAATCCTCCTTGACGGAGAACTTCCGGTACACGGTCTGACGACGACGGAACTGGCTTACGAGCAGGGGAACACGAGAATCGCAGAAATCAACGATCCGTCCGGCAACTTTGCCAGCCGACGGTCTGAGCGCGCGCCCCAGCATCTGCGTCGTCCTGGCGATATTACCGTTTGGCAATGTCAGCACGACAGTGTCCAGTGCGGGCAGGTCGAATCCTTCCCCAACCAGCGAACTGGTGGACACCAGCACCTTGAAAGCCCCCTCGCGGAAGGCGGCCAGGAGCGCGTTGCGATCATCCCTGGCCACGGCACCGGTCAGAACCTCGGCTCGAACCCCGGCAACGAGAAGCAGCTGCTTCAATTTTTCACAATGATCTACACGCTCGGAAAGAACAAGTGTCCTTTCCCCCATGTGACGCACCACTGCCCCGACGACCAGTTCGTTACGCCTGCGATCGCCGGCGATACGCGTGATCAACCTGCCGTAGTCCTTAGTGTAACGTGTCGAGTAAACCGTCTCGACCCCGATCACCTCGACCGGAGTGATGCTTCCTGAAATCATCAGGTTCCGGGGATCCACGCGACTGATGATCGGACCGAGGATGTCGTAGAGCACCGGGTGAAGGCGGTCCTTTCTGGATGGAGTCGCTGTCAGTCCGAAGCGGAAAGCTGCCGGGAATCCTCCGACGATGGTTCTGAACGAATCAGCGGGGCAGTGATGGGCCTCGTCGAGTATCACCATCCCGAACATCGGATGAAGGGACGATAAATCCCTACGTGCCAGACTCTGAACCATCGCGACGGTCACGGCCCGCGGCTCATCCCGCCCGCCACCGATGATGCCGGGCTCGACGCCCAGAAACCGCCTGATTGCCGCCACCGTCTGTTCAAGCAGAACCGACGTGTGAACGACGAACAGCGTGTTCAAGCCTGTAGCCGCCATCAGACCGCACGCAATGACGGTCTTCCCGCTGCCGGTCGGGGCCTGAATCACACCCTGCGTGGCCTTGATCGCCTCGCTGACTGCCACAGTCTGGTAATCGCGCAGACCGGACGTGAGTCGGAATCCGCCGGACGAGGCTCTGACTGTATGGTCAAGCCACTCCTGATCAACATCTGGCTCATATTCCGCGAGCAGGCGACGGATGACAGGCTCGGCACCACGCGGCAGATGCCAGTTCAAGACACGTCGACATTCACTGACAGGGTTCGCGAAAAGATCCGGCGAGGGGTCCAGCGCAGGCGGCTCGAAATCCTCGGTTGCGGAAAATAGCGCCACCTGACGAGGAATGTGGCGGCATGGGCGCCTGAATCTGCGTGCATCGGCGTAAACCGGATTGTCCCTGACGAACCTTATGGTCATGGCCTCGCGCAGGCGCTCGAGCCGCTCCGCTGGAACAGCGGCCAGCACATCCGAGATCAGGATTTCGCAGGATCTTGTTATCCTGAGCTTTCCAGAGGCCATCAACCCACCACATTGACCGTTCGACCGGCATGCCCGCCGCCACACGCCAGCCGGAGCAGGGCCGGGCGAGGCTGCATGATACATCTTTCATGCCTTGTGTGAATGACGACAAACCGTTATACATCTGATGACAAGGCGTTCCGGAGTGCCCATGAGCACATTTAAAGATGACAAGCGATTTGAGCCGCGGCTGCCCTTCCCGATGAGAGCGGTACCCATCACTCCCGGCTACAAGCCGTGGAAGATCATCGACGTGTCGCCAGGCGGCGCCGGGATGACCGGCGATCTGTCGCCGCGCATGGGAGAGTTCATCGACGTGATCCTCACCGCGCCCTTTCTTGAGCGCCCGGGCGCTGCCATCGACGTCGCGGCCACAGTCGAGGTTGTCCGCCAGATTACCGACGATAACGGCGGGGTCGAGGGAATCGGCATTGCCTGGATCAGCATCGTGTCCAGGGGACCTGTCTCGACATTCCGCGAATTCGTCAGGGGCATCCTGTGCATCCCGTCCGGATACTTCAGAAAGCTTCCCGGCGATGACATGTGGGAATACATCTTCCCCAGAGCGGCCAAACCAGTCACCGGAACCGGAATACCGCCGACGGCCACAATCGACGCCGAACAGATCAAACACGCCGGCGTGTTCAAGGTCACCTTCCCTACAGTGTTTGAGACGGACAAGGTGAAAGGTGGCGGGTTCGCCATAAAAGTCATGACCCACGCAATGCGGATCGCCACCAGGAACCAGCCGCCGTCACCATACTCAAGAATCAGAATCGCGCTGAAGATCGGAGAACAACTCCTGGAACTGTCTGGAACGGTCGGAAACGTGAAGAAGGCGGCGGACGGCCAGGAGAGCCGCTTCGACGTTCAGCTTTCCCTGGGAAACAACCCTGGAGATCTGGCGACTTATCGGCGACACATCGAGGAACTGGCGGCCGCGGCCGACCGGGCTGGCTAGGAGGTTCCGTCCAGGACGGAATATTTGACCGCCGTTGTTGACTGAGGCAGTTGTTGTGCTATCTTTTCGCGACGTTCGTGGCTGGCGTAATCCGACCGCGTTTCTTGCTTGAACCCCGGAGGAGTCCGATGTCCCTGCGTACCATTTCAGTTCCGCTCGTTGCCGCGCTGTTCGTCCTGACCGCCGTGTCGGGCTGTTCCGGTGACAAGGTCAATAAGGCGCGCGCCATCATCGAAACCCAACCGGATGTGGCTCTCGCTCTTTTGAAAGAGGCCGCCGCCGAAACCGGGGAGACATTCGACAATCTTATTTACACGGGACTCACCCTCGAAAAGCTCGGGCGCGACAGCGAGGCAATCGAGGCCTACGAGAAGGCTCTCGCGAGTGAAAGCGCCGCCGGACGCCCCGAGCCGGTATCCGAAAGACTCCTGGTTCTGTACGAGAAGGCACACAGTCTGGCGTCCGGGGATGCGGCGAAGCGGGCCGTGGCCAGGAAGGCCGCGGCGCTGGAAAAGTCCCTGAAGGTTGCAAGGCCTTGGGCTTCCTCCTTCATCATTGACAGACTGGCCGCAGACATGGCGGTTGCCGGCGACGCCGGCGACGAGGCCGCTGTTCGGAAGCTGGCCGCCGAGGGAATGGAACTCGCGGTTACGACCGAAGTGAAGAACATGTTCGGAGAGAAGGCGACTGCCGCGCTGCGCCAGGCCTTCGTCGTTCGCTCGGAAAAGGCATTCATGGAAAAGCTCGCCGGACCTCTGGCGGATCAGGGGGTCTTCGTTGCTGATGGCGCCAGGATCGTGATTGAAAACGAGTTCGTGATTCCGCCAGCCAAGACCGGCCCGGATTTTGATCCCGAGAACCCGCTGTTTTTCGCGAACGTGCGCAAGAGCGCGTGCGTCCCTCTCCACACGTCGATAACGAAGATAGCCGGACAGCTCGCGCCGGTCCTCGGTCTGAAGGAAATCGACGCAGCCGGACTCGATGCCGTTTTCGAGAGCCTCTACCGTACCGGAACAAAGGCCGGTTTCAAGGCTTTCGGGGGGGACAAGCGCCCGCCGAACGGACAGACATACCTCTGCCGGATGGATGTCGGGCTCAGGGACTTCCTGGCCGCCGTGTTCGTGTTCGCCCAGTAGCGAACGTTGCAGGGGCCATCAATGACTCACCCAATACGTAAGGCGGACATTCTGGTCGGCCTGTTGCTGGCGGCGTGCTACTTCGTCATGCTGATGTCTACTCTCGACATCGGATTCCCCCGTGACGAGGGGTTCTACTTCAAGGCCGGAGAAGAGTATTCGTACTGGTACGACGACCTCGTGACCAGTCCGTCCACCGCATTTTCCAAGAAATCCATCAACAAGCATTTCGCCTACAATCCGGAACACCCGGCGCTCCCGAAGATGATGTTCGGGCTTTCCTGGCGGCTCTTCGGAAAGATGCACGACCCGGTCAAGGAACCGTGGTCGAAGGTCTGGTACCACAAGACCAAGCCGCCGAAACCAATCTTCGGCATCATGTCCGAATCGACAGCGATGCGCCTGCCGGCGCTCATTCTGAACTCGCTGCTGGTGATGTTCATATTCCTGTTCGGCGTGGAATTCTTCAGCAGACGAGTCGGGTTCGTGGCCGCCGCCGCATGGATGTTCCTGCCCCATACCTTCTGGCACTCCCACCTGGCGTGCTTCGACATGCCGGTCACCGCGATGTGGTTCCTGGTGGCATGGCTCTTCCTGAAGGCCACCCCGCCGCTCGAAGAACGCAGGAAGAACCGGGGGCGCACGTGGAAATTCGCGATCGCTGCCGGCGTGGCCTGGGGCCTTTCCATGTCGACCAAGCACAATGCCTGGTTTATTCCCGCCGTTTTCGTCATCTGGTACCTCATCGCCCGCTGGGACGAAGTCCTGCCGCGCGATGCGGATGGTCGCAGAAGGCCGGCCTTCGGCAATATTCCTCCGGCATTCTGGATGATGCTCCTGCTTGGACCACTGGTGTTCTACCTCACGTGGCCCAAGCTGTGGTTCGCCCCGATCGATCACCTGTCCTTCTATATCGCCCGGCATGCAAAACATGAGTTCTACTGGGCCTACTTCTTCGGTACGCTCCACACGAAGCCGCCGTTCCCGGTTTCATTTCCGTTCGTCATGTCGGCGATGACCTTGCCAGGGCCGATCGTGCTTTTGTCACTGGCCGGTCTGGGCACGGCGTTCTCGGCATGGATCAAGAGACTCCAAGGCAGGGAGTGGAAGATCGCGGTTCCGATTCCCGCAGCCTATCGTGACACCATCCTGTTCGTATTTCTGAATGCGCTCATACCGTTCGCAATCATCGCGGCTCCGAACACGCCGATCTTCGGCGGGACGAAGCACTGGCTTCCGGGCGTGGCGTTCCTGATGATTTTCGTCGGAATCGGTTTCGAGCTTGTCGTCGCGGCCATCGACGGACTTCGCGAGAGATTCAGGCTCCGCTGGGGCAGATCGGCACGGGCCGCCCTCGTGGCGCTTTGTCTTGCGGTCGTGCTGACCCCGGCGGTGTTCGACACCTTCCACGGCCACACCAACGGCAGCACCTACTACAATGCCTTCTTCGGCGGGTTCGGCGCCATGGGAAGACACGGAATGCAGCGCGAATTCTGGGGAAACACCGCCTTCTCAGCCCTGCCCTGGCTGAACAGGAATGCACCGAAAAACGCTCAGGTACACTTCCACGACACGGCCTGGGATTCTGTAAGGATGTACTGGCGAGACGGACTTCTGCGGCGGGACATCAAGCCGCGCTGGGATTATCAGAAGGCCGATTACTTCCTGTTCCACTGGCACAAGGAGTTCCTCGATCGCGAAGAAACGGGACGCACGGCCATCGGAAGCGACATTCCGGCTTTCGTTGTCGAACAGGACGGAGTGCCGCTGCTGAACGTCTACGAGCGTCCTCCGCGAAAACCGGCACCGGTCAAGCTTCCTGTCGTCAGACCTGATCGTCCACCCAGGCAGCCGCCTCCCGGAGACCGCGCCAAAGACGCGTCCGGAGGTAACAACCGATGAGAAAGACTTCCTGGCTCCTCATATCCATCGGTCTTTTGATTCCGATAGCCTCGCTCGTTTACTTCGGCATGGACCTTTTCTATGTGCAACGCGCTCCGGACACCACGGACTGGCAGGAAGCGGCACGGGTGGTCCATGAAGGGTGGAAGGAAGGCGATCTTGTCGTGTTCTCCCCCCAGTGGGCTCAGGGCGCTTCACCATACCTGAAGGGTCTCAAGGTCGACACGGCCGAAAATCCTGACTGGTACGAAGCGTCAAAAGCCAGTCGGATATGGGTCATCGGTTCGATGGACGGGTTCGATCCCGAACCGCCCGATGGATGGAAGACATTGTCCGAGACAGCAGGCAGGAAGGTGTCGGTCGAGCTGTGGCAACCACCATCGGGCAGGGAACTGACATACAGTCTCCTGGACAATATCGATGACGCCGTGGTTTCGCGAATCCATCCGAAACGACGCGAAATCTGCTCGAATCTGAAGGACTCGAGGTGGTATTGCGGAAAGGTTCACTCGTGGCTCTTCGTAGGCCATTCCAGAAAAGACATCGCCGGCCGGGTAAGGGACGTGATCTGGGCTCACGCCATCGATCGCACGGTGGTTGAGGCGGTCTGGCCGAAGGTGCCGGGCGATGGAACCCTCACGGTACGCTGGGGTCTGACGCAACGCGCAGCCGAGGCCGCCGAGGGCAAGCCGACGAATTTCAAGGTCTTCGTGAAAGGCAAAGTGGTTCTTGAAGACACGCTGGACGTTGACGAACACACGTGGCACACGATTGATATACCTATCAAGGGTTCTGAACCTTCCGAGGTCAAGTTCCAGATTTCCTCGCCAGACGCGCAATCCAGGCAGGTCTGCTTCACCGCGGATCTCTGGCGCTCGAAAGCCGGCACAGACTTTTTATGATTCCCGGCGTCGATATCAGCTAGAATCACTGACAGAGCCGTCGGAACACATCAACCGGATGGTGCGCTGACATGACATACAGAATCTTTCTTACGTCGCTGGTCCTCATGTCCGTGCTGACGGTTCTGCCGCCACGCGTCGGAACCGCACGGGACTACACACCTGACACATCTTCATTCTTCAACGTCTGCAATGGTGGCGGCGAGTGCACGCCGGGCGTGAACAAGGCGGGATTCTCGGACTACATCACTCAGATGAGTGAAGCACTTGGCCCCGCTTTCATGGGCCCCGCCAACACACTCGGCTTCAAGGGATTCGAGCTGACGCTTAACACCAGCTTCACCCCCGTTCAAGCCAACAGTGAAGTCTGGACCGGGTACGGCGGAACCCAGCCCGGCGTGGCCCGAAACCCGGGAACGCTGATGTACGCAAACCAGCTGCGTTTCCGCAAGGGGCTGCCATACAGCATCCAGATCGGCGCCTCGGTGACGCACCTTTACGAAAGCTCGCTGTGGGGAATCGGACTGGATCTGTCGTGGAGTTTCGTGGAAGGGTTCAAACGGGCGCCGGACGTCGGTCTGGTGGTTTCGTTCGGAACCGTACTCGGAATGACCGACATACAGACCTTCCAGTTGAACGCGGCCCTTATAGTGTCCAAGTCATTCTCTGTCGCAGGTCTCTTCTCTTTCGAGCCTTACGTCGCCTATAACATGATGTTCGTGATGGCCGGCACCCACGTCACGTCGCAGTGGTCCCCGGACGGCTACGGCGGACAGTTCGCGATCGACCCGCAATACATCCTGCGGCACCGCGTCGAAATCGGCATGAACGCCTTGATCGAGAACTTCCTGATCGGCGGTGGCATGACGGTCGATGTGCAATCGGCCAAGGTCATGGGCGCGATCAAGGTCGGCGTCAGGTTCTGGTGACCGATGTGACTCACGGCTCCGGGCGCACGCCCGATTCCCCGTACCTGACCCTGTACGACCTCGACAAACCTATGCACGAATCGGAGTGACGACATCCGGAGCAAGCCGGGACGAGTTCATGTCCAAAAAGGTCTGCGCGGCGAAGATCGGCTCTTGCGTGACTTCTTAAAGCGGAAGGAACCGCGCAAATCGGAAAGTCGGCTATCGACAGGCCTGCTCCGGCGGCAGCCTGTTCCAGCCTGGGACCCGCCGCCTCAAATGCCGATCTGACCTCCCCGATTTCAGGGGTCACATCGCCAAGAATTTCATCATGCCGGGCGCAATCCGAAATGAGAGATCGAATGGTCACATCAAAATCGAAATGAAGCAGCATGTCCAGCACCGAAAACAGTTCAGGCACTGCCCTCCTGGTCATAATGAACTGACCATTCACCCGAAGCGGCAATCTGGAGATATTCCGCAAGGCCCGAACCATGCGAACAAAGGCACCCGGCGTTCCCGCGACCGCATCATGAACTTCGGCCGAGGCGCCAAAAACGGACGTCGATATCTTTTGAACGCCAGGCAGACCCGCGACGGCATCCGCGACCGATGCGCTGGCGAGCCTGCTGGGAGGAATCAAAAGGTGAATCGGACAGCCGCTGGCATCCGAGATTACCTGCAATATCGCCCCCAGATGCCTGTGGCCCAAGAGGTCATCCGCATCGAGGCCGAAAGTCGACATCTGACCATGAGCTCTGGCCGGACGAACAATCCTGTCGGCAAGGCGACAAACCAGATCGAGGTCCCGATCCTGATCAACTGCGTTCCAGATCTGTTTATTAACCGGACAGAAAGCGCAATTCTGGACGCAGCTCGAAGACAGATTAAGATGAAAAGAGAGGTCGTCACCGCACCCAACCGATGCCAGCATCTCGGATGTGATGTCACCCCCCTGGGAAGCTCTGGACAACGACCAGCGCCTTACTGGAGGTTTCGTGCCCGAAAAGCCTGATTCAAACCAGTCAGCCCCGGCGAGCCTCGAGTGGATCGTCTTTTCCAGAGAGTCACAAGCTGCCACGAACCCCTTGTTTTTCTTCAAAAAGCTACGGATCGGCCAGATTTCAACAAACGGCGCATCATCGCGACATCCATGACCACAGAAGGCGTGCGCCGCCAGCCCGATCGGGAACATGTGTTCTTCCGATATGACCCGGCCGAACACCTCAATCCCGCAATCCTGCCTCAGGTAAGATTCGGCAATGTACACGCCGGGAACAGACAGAAACTGAAGCAGCTCACGCGGAGAAGGAAGCTTGTTCATCGGAGCCTCCGTCAAGCCCGGGTCAGTTTCTGAGGGAGTTCATCGGGGCCGGGATACGGCCACCTCGCGCGATGAAGGTGCTTACGTCAAATTTCTTCGTGTCCATGACGATCAGTTCGCCAAGCAACCCGCCCAGATCAACTGTGTCCCCGGGCTTCGAACCCGGAATCGGGATCAGACGGCAGGCCGTAGTCTTGTGATTGATGACACCAATCGCCAGTTCATCGGCAATTATCGCCGCAATGGTCGAAGGAGGCGTGTCGCCGGGAAGCGCGACCATGTCCATGCCGACTGAACAGATCGCCGTCATGGCCTCGAGTTTGTCCAGCGTCATGGCGCCAAGCCGGGTCGCGTCGACCATGCCGGCGTCCTCGCTGATTGGAATGAAGGCGCCTGAAAGCCCGCCAACCGACGACGATGCCATGACGCCTCCCTTCTTGACTGCCTCGGTCAGAAGATAAAGCGCGGCCGTAGTGCCGTGGGCACCTACACGCTCGATTCCCATCGCTTCTATGATCCTGCCGACCGAATCGCCTTCCGCCGGCGTCGGCGCCAGCGACAGGTCCAGAACGCCAAAGCGAACCGGCGGACCAAGTCTGGCCACGACTTCGCGACCAATCAGTTCACCGGCACGCGTGATCTTGAAGGCGGTCCGCTTGATAACCTCGGACAGAGACTGACAGTCCATCAAGCCGGGTTCAAGACGCTTCTGGCGTTCGATGGCCGCAAGCACGACGCCCGGGCCCGATACGCCGACATTGATGACGACATCGGGTTCACCCACGCCATGCATCGCGCCGGCGATGAAAGGATTATCCTCGGGCGCGTTGGCGAAGACCACCAGTCTGGCACATCCGGCGCCGTGCTTTGTCTTGGCGGCCGTCTCGGCCATCACTTCGCCCATCATCGCCGTCGCTTCAAGGTTGATTCCGGTCCTTGAAGACGCCAGATTGACCGAGCAGCAAACCCTGGTAGTCGAAGCCAGCACGTCGGGCAAGCTACGCATCAGCATGGCTGAACCTGACGTGGCCCCTTTCTGGACCAGTGCCGAAAAGCCCGCGATGTAGTCGATCCTGCACTCGACCGCCGCCTTTTCAAGAGCGGCTGCAGCCGCGAGATAGGATTCACGCGGAGCTCCCTCGAGAACCAGCGCCATCGGGGTGACAGACACGCGCTTGTTCACGATCGGTATGCCGTACATGTTCTCGACCTCGGCGGCCGCGTCGACCAGCCCTCCCGCATGCGAGACGACCATGTCGTATATGTACTTGGAGACCGTCTTCGGATCCTTGCCCGGACACCCAAGCATGCAGATGCCCATCGTGACCGTGCGGATATCAAGATGCTCCGCCTCGACCATTCTTATGGTTTCAGAAATTTCTTCTGGTCGGTAAATCAAGGGTTCCTCCGATCCACCGTAACGGACCGGCCACCGCATCGCGAGGCCGTCCTGCTCAGATCCTGTGCATCGCCTTCAGGATGGCCTCGTGCATCACCATCATTTCCGCTCCGACCGCACGTCCTGCCACCTCAACCTTGTTCTTGAACTCCTTGAACGTCATTCCGCCCTTGAGCGTGTCCAGATTAACCACGAAGATCATCGAGAAGAAGTTCGCAACGATGGTCTGGCTTATATCCTGGATGTCGGTGCCACAGTCGGAGATCGCCGACGTCAGCGCTGCGGCGACCCCGGGCTGGTTCCGACCGGTTGCGACCACAATGGCGCGATTCGGCTCACCGGCCTGATGTGCCGCAATCCTTGCAGCGGCACCATCCTCGGCGAGTGGCGAATACGACGGAATGAAGGAGCCCCCGCGGTCGCCCTGCGAAAGCGCCCGCACAACCTCTTCGGCAATGACCTTGCGGAGCCGATCATCCGACGGCCCGCGGCTGCCACTGACAGGATCACGCGGGATCGACTCGGCCGATGGAACCGAACCGCTGGCATACACCAGACGGATCCCCTGTCTGGTCGCGTATTCCCGCGCCAGCGGCGTCACGATCATTCCGGAGTCCACAGCCAGAACGCCCTTCGAAGCGAGCGCATCGACATCCTTCTCGGTGATAATCTTCCTGACCACATCAACCTCTTATTCTGTCTGACCGGCTATCGCCGATTCATCAACCCTGAAGCGATCGACAATGGCTACGACCGACGCGTCGACCGGAAAATGGGGAGCCTCGCCGACTGCAAGGCCCGGTTCAAGCCCGACGCGCCCCGCATGTCCGTAAGCGATAACGACGTCCTCGCCGGGACCGGCGCCCAGCAGATCAGCCACCACGACGCCATCGGTCAATCCCTGGGGCGGTACGCCGGCGTCCGCGGTCATTCCGTCGGAAGCGCGCAGGTCGTCAAGGTTGTATGGACGGACCAGCAACAACCGCAGACCTTCCAGTCCCTTCCATTTAACCGAGGACCAGACGCAACCAACGACCCTTGCCATGAACATGGCAACCTCCGGAGATTCCCGTTCGGCGGAATTTCACACTTCGAATGACAAGTGTCAACAGCGCGATCATCGTCTGATGAGTTTAATCGCCCTCTGCAGCAGGGATTCCTGCTTCCGCTTGAAACTAACCTGCCCGAGGCCGGTGGCGGACTTCGAGCGCTTCTTGAACGATTTGGCGTCCCGGTTGTCAGGATCAAGGGCCAGCACCTTCCTTATGTGGGACTGCGCCGTCTCAAGATCACTCTTCCTGACCATGTACTCGGCCGCCAGCAGATGCGCCGGGATCAGATCGGGATCGAAACTGAACGCCACGTCCAGCAGGCTCTCAATGGTCTCGTAGGTGTCGTCCTCGGGTGCCATCGCCAGCAGAGCCATTCCCTGAGAACAGAGATATTCCGGCTCCTCCTGGTCGAGGTTTTCGGCGGCCTCGAAATATTCAATAGCCTCGGATGGTTTACGTAATTCCAGCAACGAAACGCCCTGACGCCACAGCCCGCGCGCCTCGAAGATCGCCGCGAGCTGGGCTTCGAGGCCGGGCGTCGAAATACTCTGTGAACGGTTGTAGGCAACACGCAGACTGAGATCACCGAACATCTCACCGACTCGATTGATGCGGTCGATCAGCTCGCGAAGGGCCTTCATCGACCTCTGGCTGACTCCGCCTTCGTAACGCGACGGAGAATACCTGCGACGCGCTCGAAGCTGGGCCATGCGGACTGCCGAAAGCCTGGCATCGGACCCGATCTCGAGCAGATCGTAGTGGTTCAAGCGCGAGGCCCTCTCCAGTTCAGAGACAATGGCCCTGTCGAGCTCCGGGTCCACCAGTATCTGTTCCGACACGTTGGCCGGTTTGTCCTTTCCGGTACTGGTGAACCCATGGATGGAACCTTTATCGTCCATCATCAGGTAATCGTCACGTCGGTCATTTTGCGCGCTGAAGTTGACGTCGGAATCGATATCAAGTTCCAGATCAATGGCTTCGTCGCGGGTCTCGGGGGCCGAAACGGCGGCGACGTGAACCGATGCCGGCCCAACGTTGAACTCGTCGAGGTCGATTTCGTCAACCGGCCGTGATACGGTCGAGACGGGTTGTGGGCCTGGTGTGCCCGCGCCGGAACTGGCCGAAACCAGCCCGCCCGCGACCATGAATCCAAAAAGAATCCTTAGATTGACCTCGTCGGACAGAAGTGCCGGACTCAAAGGCGGGCAGTTGCCGCTGACAAGCTCGGCAACAAGTGGAACACCGCGAAAATGAGCCCTGGCGTGTATCAGACAACCGGGACTGATCGAATCGGTGACTTTGGCGAAAGGCCCAAGCCTGCCGACAATCGCGCGCATTCCGGCCAAATCCATGTTTCTCTGAACGGCGGTGAACAGCTCAGCACACATGTCGACCGCCTCGGTCGGGGAGGCCGGCCCGACATCGGGGGCCTTTTGAAAACGCCAGGCGCGAACAGGTACCGGCAGAAGGATGTCGACGACGTTACGGACATACGAATTCAGAAGACGGGGTGCGTCCTCATCGCGGACTACGTTGGCCGCAATCAGAAGCGGAAGTGTAGCGATTGAGTCGGCGACTTGACGCTCTTGAACCATGCCGGACTGAACAAGGAATTCCCCGAATGAAAGGCCGTCGATGTCGGTTCCAACGTCAACAGCCACGCCACGCTTGTGCAGGAATGTCACTCTACCGTCTGGAAAATCAAGACTGAGGCGGCCGGATTCACCTTTCTGCTCGATGGCGCGAAACAGGCGGTAAAGCCCCCAGGCTGGAATCACTCTATCCACGAGGCACCCTCGATGACGCCGCAATACCCGTCACGAAAGCATTGGGAACCGACGGCAAACAAAGTGGCGGCCTTTGCGCGCAGCAAGTATAGCAGAGATGAAAAATGCGGCGTCATGAATCGCAACACACTGAGCGTCAATAGTATTTTTCCCCGGAATCGATGTCCACGACTATCGCGGAAACGGTCATCTCCGGAACCATCTGAAACGTCTCCGAAACGGCGACGCCGATCCGGGAAGCCCCGAGCATGGCGCAGATCTTCTCCTGATTGGACAGATCCGGACAGCATCTGTATCCAGGCGAGAAGCGCACGCACGGACGAAACCCCTCCTGTCCAGGCGTCAGTCCGCACATGGCCGACGCGACCCTGAGATGAACCTCACCGGCAAACGCCTCCGCCATGGCCGCCGCCATCCCGTGAAAAAGATGATAATCCTCGAAACGTCCCTGCTCTCTCAGCTCGGCCTCATGCCTGGCCACGCCATGGCCAAGTGTCGAGACGAACCATCCGGCGCGACCGGCCGGCGCCATGGTTCCGTCCTCCGGCACGGGAGGAAAGAGATCCGTAAGAGAGTGGCCCTGGTGGTTACGCGCGAAATGAATCAACACGGCATCATCGCGGGAATCATTTTCGTCCGGGATCAGAAGGTCGTTATCGATGGAGAATGCGGGGGCGACCATAACCACCGCGGCCGGCTCGAAAATGCCCTCCTGGCACGCGGAAACCAGCCTGTTCATGAACATCGGTTCCAGTTCGACCTTGATCCGCCTGTTCCATTCGTCCTGATTCACATCGCGGCGCCTGAAACGCCAGTGCTGCAGAAACAAGGACTTGCGATCGACAAGCCGACCGAGCGCCAGCGGATCGATGTCCGATATCACCATGGCACGCATAGGCACACCTCACGATAACGGACGTTGCCCGTTCACCACCTGATTGAGTGCCCTGAGCCCCTCGAAAGCATCCCTGCAGTAGAAAACCTGACCACTGTAGGACGTGCGAAGCTCACGTTCGACAAACCCACCGTCGAGAGCCGCGCCTCCAACCAGAACCGGCAGCCTTACTCCAGCGCGCTCCATGACCTGCAGGTTGTCCTTCATCGCCATCGTGGACTTCACCAGCAGCCCGGACATCCCGATGGCATCTGCATTCTCGCGCCGCGCCGCCGCCATGATCTCCTCGACCGTCCGTTTGACCCCCAGATTGACCACGCGAAACCCGTTGTTCGAGACGATTATGTCGACCAGGTTCTTACCAATGTCGTGAACGTCCCCGACAACCGTGGCTAAGACCAGCGTGCCTCTTGGCTCGGTCCCTGCCGCTGGAAGACGTGGCCGAAGCATGTCGA
The DNA here is from genome assembly GCA_964573455.1 of uncultured Anaeromyxobacteraceae bacterium. GTDB lineage: Bacteria > Myxococcota_A > UBA9042 > DTJE01 > DTJE01 > JAGOFO01. The sequence goes on from CAZNJW010000001.1 coordinate 44,631, forward strand.
CCGCCGTCTTCATGACCTCGGCGGAGCGCAGGACGAACGGAAGCTGCATCCGCCCGCTGCCGAACATCTCGCCGACCTCACGCATAGCGTCCAGGAGCACGTCGTTGATGATCTGAATGGCATCCATTTCGCCAAGCAGGTTATCAAGTGCCGTATCAAGCCCGATCCGATCACCGCGAATCACGGCCCTGCGGCACCGCTGAACGGGGCTGAGGCTGGAAACGTCATCCGCGTTGACGTCCGCGGATGCTCCCACCTCAAACATCTCAATGAAGGAGTGAAGGGGATCCCTTCCGCCAGATGAATCATTGTTGACAAGCGCTTCGGCCGCCACGCGCAGTGTCTCCGGGATCGAATCCACGGGCATGATGCGACTGGCATTAACGATGGCGGCGCCAAGACCGGCCTTCATGCAGTGATCGAGCATCACGCTGTTGAGAACCCGCCTCGCCCCGGGGTTCAATCCGTAGGAACAGTTGCTGACGCCAAGGCTGATCCTTACGCCCGGATGCCGGTCACGAATGATTCGAATCGCGTTGATGGTCTCCAGCGCCGAAGTCCTGAGCGCGGCATCACCGGACGCCATCGTGAATGTCAACGGGTCCACGAAGATGTCGGCGGGGTCGAAACCATGCCGATTCACGAGCAGCCCAATCAGTCGCGATGCCACCTCGACCTTGCGTGCCGCTGTCATCGCCATCCCGACCTCGTCGATCGTGAGCGCCACGACCGCGGCGCCATGCCTGCGGGCAATCCCGGCGATCGCGTCAAGCCTGCTTCCTCCGTCCTCGAGATTCACCGAATTCACGACCGCCCTTCCCGGGCATCTCATCAGCGCGGCTTCGATCGCGGCCGGTTCAGTTGAGTCCACCATCACGGCCGCGTCCAGGAACCTGGTCGCGACCGGAACGAACCTGACGACATCGGCCGGTTCGTCGCGGCCGGCCACGGCCAGACAGATATCAAGGACGTGCGCGCCCTCGTCGACCTGTTCACGACCAACCTGAAGCATGGCTTCCACATTCCCGTCGACCAGGTGGTTTCGGAAGGCCCTGCTGCCGTTGGCGTTCGTTCGTTCGCCAATGATGAGTGGCCCGGGAGTCTGCTCCATGGCAACTGCGGAAAACAACGACGAAAGCATGTCGAGCCTGTTCGGCCGGTTTCGCGACGGCTCAAGATCGGCCACGGCTTCGGCAAGCGCCCTGATGTGGTCTGGCGATGTGCCGCAGCACCCACCCACAAAAGAAACCCCCAGTTCCGTCACGAACGACCTTACCTGTGCCGCGAACCCGGCCGGGGTCAACCTGTAGACCAGCCGACCTCCGTCATTCTCCGGAAGGCCGGCGTTCGGAAGGGCCGCCAGAGGCAGCGGGGATTCGCCGGCAAGCCGCTTCAGCACACCGTACATCGCATCAGGACCGGTCGAACAGTTCAACCCGAATACCGCCACGCCAGGCATTGATGACAGTGTAGCGAGCGCCGCTATCACGTCGGTGCCCAGCAGCATCCTCCCGCCACAGTCGACCGTGACCTGCGCGAAGATCGGAACCTCGCGGCCGCTGTCATCCATTGCACGGCGAAGACCAAGGACAGCGAGACGGGCCTGAAGCGGATCCTGGCACGTCTCCACCTGGAACATGTCGACACCTCCAGCCAGCAGGGCGGCGCCCTGCTCATGGTAGGCATCAAGCATCGCTTCGGGCTCGACCTGCCCCAGCGAGGGGAGCCTGGAACCAGGTCCGATCGACCCGGAAACCCAACGCGGGCGTCCCGGCGCCGATGCGCGATCGGCCGCCTTGCGGGCAATCTCGGCGGCGGCCAGGGACAGTTCGGCCGCGCGGTCGGCAATGCCGTACTCATCAAGCACGATCCGGTTGGCACCAAAGGAATTGGTCTCGATGATGTCCGCACCGGCATCCAGGAAGGTACGGTGAATCCCGGCGATCATGTCCGGCCTGGTCAGGCACAGCATCTCGTTAAGTCCGTCGACCGGGCCGAAATCAGCGGCCGTGGGAGCCGCCTTCTGGATCTCGGTGCCCATCGCACCGTCGATCACGACGATTCGCTCACGGGCCGCGGCAAGGATGACACTTGGCAACCGCATCTGGCACCTCACTTCCTGAACATCTTATCTTCCGCGACGAAAGATAGCGGAAAAATGCCAAAATTGGCAGGACATCGACACACCGGCCGGCTGGCGCTAAAGTTCACGGCGGACGAAACAGCTCGGCGGGTTCGCCAGGGCCATATCCGGGAGATCAGGAGGTCCAGTGTACAAGCCATCACTGTCAGGCAAGATCGCTTTCGCCCAGCTTGCGCAGATGATCGTGTTCTCGGGCGCGCTGACGCTGATTCTGGCCTCGACCGCCAGGCTGTTCGACTATGACGCGGTCATATCCGAACGGCTGGAACCGGCTGTGGAAGACTTGAAGACCGCCGAGACGCAACTCGAGATGGTGGTCGAATTTCTCGAATCGGGTTCCGCTGCCGACCTGGTCAGGGCGCGCGCCATACTTCATCGGGATCAGCCGATGGGCAGACTCGTCAAGGCATCAAAAACGCTGGGCGCGCTCGGACGGAACAACGGTCTGGCCAGGGACACGCTGATCCGCGTACGGCGCGCGAACGACATACTCGAGCAGGCACACGCCGGCGACATTGCAGGTCTTGTTGAGATCGAAACCGCGGTGAATCGCCTGAATTCGGGATCACCCGGAACGCTTCAGGACCAGATCAACGCCTCCGAGACTTCGGCGGCGTTGATGAATCTGATCCATCCCGCACGGGTTGTCGCCGGACACGCGTCCAGAATGGCTGCATCGGCGGCGAAGGAGGCCGAACGCGAACTCACGTTCAGACGTTCACGTCTCTGGACTTCCATCCTGGCGGTGTCCGCGGGCGCGTTGCTTCTATCGGTGCTGTTCCTGGTCCTTGCGATCCGGGCCATGCGCCCGGTCGGAGGACTCGCCATCGCGGTCAAGAGGATGGCGGCCGGCGATCTGTCACCGGTACGTATCAACTCCTCGCGGGAGATCGAGGACACGGTCGACGCGTTGAACCAGATGGCTGCCGCACTCAGCGCGCGCCAGGCTGCGGAGGCGGTTGAAAAGGAACGCGAGGTCCGCACCGAGAGGCTGGCGGTCGTTGGAAGGATGGCTTCGGCGGTGGCTCACGAGATTAGAAACCCGCTGAACTCGATCTCGTTGAACGTCGATCTTCTGGGCGACATGCTTGAGCGGCCGGGAAGCAACCCCGAAAAGGGACGCGAGGTGATCAGAACCGTCCAGCGCGAGGTGGATCGCCTGAACGAGATCACCGAGGACTATCTGCAGTTCGGAAGAATGCCCAGGGGAATGATCGGACCGTGCGACGTGACCGCGGTAATCCGTGAGACATGTACTTTCATGGCCAGGGAATTCGATGCGTCCGGCGTCGTTGTCAAGGTCGAGGCGCGCTCCGGCGATGTGAGGGTGCTGTCAGACGAGGGCCAGCTCAGGCAGGCACTGGTCAACGTCCTTCGCAACGCCGTCGAGGCGATGCCTGGCGGAGGCTCCGTCGAGGTCACGGTCGAGACCGCCGGGAATGACATGATCCAGATAGACATCGCCGACACCGGCCACGGAATATCGGCCGCGCAGATGTCGCGGATGTTCGAACCGTTCGCGACAACGAAACCAGGCGGCACCGGCCTGGGTCTGGCGTTTGTCCAGCAGGTGATAACCGAGTCTGGCGGCACTGTCGGGATACAATCAACCGAAGGACGCGGAACCACGATACGGATCACTCTCAAGCGAGTCTGAGCCTGGTCAACGCACGGCCGACGTGATCTCTCAGCGTGCCGGGACAGGCTTCCTGACCAGAACGGAGTGGAACAGATTCAGGAACTGCTTGTCTTCGTCCGAGTCCGGTTTCGACAGGTTTATGTTCCGCGCGCGCTTTCCGGACGTGATGGTGACGAACCCCTTGTCGTAGCCGATCCTTGAAGGTTCTCTGCCGGGATCGAACAGACTGCGGCCCCACCAGCCGGACTCCGCGGGCAGCCCCATCAAGTGGAAGATGGAAGGAGCAATGTCGATCTGACTCGCGAGCACGTCCCGGGGTGTGTCCGGCAGCGTCTGGCCTGAAAGGAAAACCAGAGGTATGCGTCCCAGGTTGTTTCTGGGGTGTCCCGGTATCCTTCCGGTGACGTTGTTCACCGCGCAGGAATGATCTGACGAGACGATCACCAGGGTCTCCTCGTCAAGCAGTCCACGTGCCCGGAGATCATCTATGAAACCAGCGACATCGTGATCGAGCCTGTCAACCGCCTTCAACCACTCGAAGGAGTCCTTGTGAACTTTCCTTTTGAGTTCCGATCTGGGCGGATAAGTCAGGTGTCTGTAATGACCCTGGCCGTTCGGCGGGTGCGTGTCGGTCCCGAGCAGCGCCACGAACAGTTTCTCGTCGCGATGCTCGTCCAGGTAGTCGGCGACCTCCCGGTAGAGAATCCGGTCCTCGAGCCCCCATCCGTAGATGTATTTTCTCAGCGCGGTATCGTCGTAAAAATCCTCCCGACCGATGATGGTCGAGAATCCCATATTCCTGAAGACTCTGTTTTCATTAGCAAAAAATTTGGAAGCGCTTCGAATGAACACCGATTTGTAGCCGTGACGCTCAAGAAGTTTCGGGAACGAATTCGAATGGCCCGTCTGTTCCTGAACCATGTAGTTCGGGTGCCCGTTGAACGTGACCGTCAGCCCCTGAAGCGTCGGCGACCCTGTCGTGTAGAGGTTCGTGAACGTGACCTTCTGGATCTCCGGGGTACAGAAGAAGCGATCCGCGTAGTCGACGCCGATCTTCGGGTTGTGACAAGGCAACGAATCGAGAGAAACCGACTCGGTGAAAACGTAGATAACCCTTTTGAAAGGTTTCAGGCCGGTCGGCGCAGGCTCCTGCTGGCGACCGACAGGCAGACTCCATTCGTCGACCGTGCGTCCGTATCTGGAGATGTCGTAAAGCAGCTCGAACCTGTCCGAAATCAGGTTGTAGTCGTCGACGAAGTTTTCCGTGTCGGGAGATAATGCCTTCAACTTCTGGCCAAGCGCCGGGAACGCGACGTCCTTGAAAAGGCTCAGGAGCTGATTCCTGGTGGCGTAGTAGATCTGGGCGTTCCTGAAGCCTGTGATGACCTTGTCGTGTTTGGCGTCCTTCTTTCCCTCGAACAGTCCGGAGGTATGCACGAGGGTGACGACGATCATGATGAGAAGGCACGTCAGCGACTGATGCCAGAGAAAGCGACCATCCATTCGCCTGACGATCGCGGCAAATGGAAACACTGAACCGAAGATCGCCGCCAGTATCAAAAGGAGATGCCACCATTTCATGTAGGACATGATCGCGTACGGTTCGATCATGGCGAAGTGGTGACCTTCGAGCATCGTGTTACCGAAGTGGTACAGGACGATGTTGACCGACGAAAGAAGGGTGTAGATCACTAGAAAAATCGCGGCGGGCCAGGGAACCCTGAAGACGGCTTTCAGGACGTACACGATCATCAGAGTCAACGAGATGTCGAAAACGGTTTTGCAGATGAACGAGACCGCCACCAACGGTTCGGATAAAGAGAACTCGTTGTTGACCATCACGATCCACAGAAAAATCGCGTTCAGGGCCAGAAAGACAAGCGCCAGGATGAGTCGGTATCGATCGAACCGAGGCAGGAGCCCTGAGAAGAAATCCCTCGCACCCTTCATGTCTGCTCCATCCACCGTTTCCGCCACCAGGCGGCGCATGGATCCGCGAACCGCGATCAGCCCGCGCAATCAGTACAGTCGATGCAGGATTTTAAAGGACTTCGGACAAAGTGACGATATTTTTGCCCGCGGCACGCCTGATCCCGGGGCATGAAGGGCGAATGTGATTCGCCCCTGCGCCTGCCCGTGTCCCCACCAACAGGGCTTGCGCTGAGCGTAGTCGAAGGGTGCCTTGCGGCAAACGACCCGGGATGGCACAATACCAAGTCCGCTTCTGGACTTGAAAACGAGGTTGGACGGATGAAAAAGATGATTGTTACGGCCCTTGCCGTGTTGTTCGTGCCACTGATGCTGACGTGCGCCAACCCCGGCGTGCGCCGCAGCTCAGGGGCTGACGCGGAGGTCTCGAAATTGGATTCGCTCAGAGAACTCAGGGCCAGGTTCGCCGACGTCGAGATCACCATCGACGAGTCGTCGATCAGTCCCGAGGACATGCGTGTGCTGGGCCACCTGGTCAAGGCCGCCGCCGTCATGGATCGCCTTTTCTGGAAGCAGGCGTCCGCCGACGGGCGCGCCGTCCGCGACGAGCTGGCCGGTCGCAATGATCCGGTGTCCGCCACAACCGTGGACCTGATGGACATCTTTTATGGCCCGTGGGATCGGCTGGATGATTTCAAGCCTTTCCATGGCGATAAACCGCGTCCGGCCGGCGTGACGTTCTACCCGGCCGACATGACCGCCGACGAGTTCAATCGCTGGCTTCAGGAGAACCCCGGCGACGTTGAGTCGTTCCAGTCCTGGTTGACGGTGATCAGGCGGGAAGGCCAGTCACTGAAGGCCGTGCCCTACTCCGTCGAGTATGCCGCCGATCTGAAGGAGGCTGCCGGCCATCTTCGCGCGGCCGCCGACGAGACCAGCGACGGCGCCCTGAAGAAATTTCTGCGGGGTCGAGCGGATGCCTTCGAGTCCAACCAATACATGGAAAGCGACATGGACTGGATGGATCTCGGAACCGACCAGTCGGCCGGAGCCTCGGCCATCGAGGTGGTAATCGGACCGTACGAAGTCTACGAAGACTCGCTGCTGGGACTGAAGTCGGCGTTCGAGGCGTTCGTAACCGTCGTCGACGCGAACGAAAGCCGTAAGCTGTCGATGGTTGCGGGCATGCTCGATGAACTCGAGGCCAACCTGCCGATGGCCGACCACATGAAGAACTTCAGCCGTGGCAAGTCATCGCCGATCAAGGTCGTAAATGTGGTCTACACCGCCGGCGACACCAAGGCCGGGGTGCAGACGGCCGCGTTCAACCTTCCTAACGACGAGCGGGTCAGGAACCAGAAGGGCTCCAAGAAGGTGATGCTGCGCAACGTCACCAGGGCGAAGTTCGACAAGGCGCTGATCCCGATTTCGAACACGGCGATCGACACGGCTCTGATCCCGTTCATCGACTTCGACGCGTACTTCAACTTCATCCTGATGCACGAAGTGTCCCACGGTCTTGGACCGGGAATCATTTCGATGCCCGACGGGTCGAAAACAACCGTCAACCTGGCTCTGAAGGAAACCTACTCGACCATCGAGGAATGCAAGGCCGACATCCTGAGTGTATTCAATACCTCCTACATGGCGGGCAAGGGGATCTTCGACGCGGCATTCATGGACAAGACCGCCGCTTCGTACCTGGCCGGCATCTTCCGTTCGGTCCGTTTCGGAATCGGCGAGGCACACGGAAGTGCCAACATCATGCAGTTCAACTACCTGCGTGAAAAGGGCGCCATCACCTATGACAAGGCCACCGGCAGGTTCGGACTCGATCGCTCCAGGTTCGACGGCGCGGTCGAGGGTCTTGCCCGTGAGGTGCTGACCATCGAGGCCAACGGCGACTACGAAGCCGCGGCCGCGATGATCAAGAAGTACGTTTTCATGCCGGCCGAAGTGGCCGCCGCCCTTGACCGGCTCGGTCACATTCCGGTCGACATCAGGCCGATCTATACGCTCGGTGACCGGCTCCTGGCGCGCTGATGCCCGACAGAATCGACAGATCGCCCAACGAAACGCAAGCAACGATCAGGATTGTCTCGCCCGGACACCTGGGACGTGGAATCGGCAGGCTGGACAACAAGGTTTGCATGGTTCCGTATACGGTTCCGGGCGATCTGGTGAGCATCAGGATAATCAAGGACCACGGAAGCTGGCTTGAGGCCGCAGTCGTCGAGATTCTCGAGCCCGGTCCCGGACGGGTTGAACCGGCCTGTCCGGTTTACGGACGATGTGGCGGATGCCAGCTCAGACACATCGACGACGAACGACGCGCGACGTGGAAGACGGCAGTGTTCCGGGATCTGCAGAAACGGATCGGGCACATAGAAATTCCCGACATCGAGTTCCTGCCGGCGGACCTTGACGGCTGGCGCTGCCGCATGACCCTGCATGTCGACGCCGCGACCGGACGAACCGGCTTTTTCGAGGCTGCCAGTCACTCCGTCGTCAGTCCAGGTGCATGTCCGATCGCCATGGAACCCTTGCGTTCTCTGATGGCACCGGTCTGTGAGGAGGCCGGAAGACACTGCCGCGAGTCGGCCGAGATCGAACTGGTGGCAGGCGACGACGGTCGTTGCGTGAGCGTGGTCGACGCCGGACGTGGAGATCCGTCACGTCTGGCGGATGCCCTTTCGCGTATGGAAGGAATCACTGGCGTGATGTCGAAAGGCCGCCAGGGACGGTGGCAGGGAACAGGAGACAAGACAATCCAGTGGCCGACTGCCGGATTGCCAGGGGAAACGGCGCGAATCCCGGTGGACCCGAGGGGCTTCACGCAGGCCCATCTGATGATGAACAGGACGCTGGTGGAAAAGGTGCTGGAACACGCCGGCGGGCCGCTTGAAGGCAGACGTGTCGTCGAACTGTACTCCGGCGCCGGGAATATCACTGTTCCTCTGGCGCTCCGCGGCGCCAGCGTTTTCGCGACCGACATCAATGAACCGGCCATCGGCTCAGCATCGGTCACGATGAAACGTCTGGGCCTGACCGTCGTTCACACGGCGGGCAGAGTATCCCAGGTGCTGAAACGGCTTCCTGCCGGATTCGCACGCCCGGATCTGTTGATCGCCGACCCTCCCAGGCTGGGCATGGAACGGGACGCCGCCGCCGTCGCTGGAATCGGAGCCGCACGCGTTATTCTGTGTTCCTGCGAACCCTCGACCCTTGCGCGCGACATCGTCGAATTCCAGCGTGCCGGTTACCGGCTCGAGAAGGCTTCCATCGTTGACATGTTCCCGTCGACGTATCACATGGAGGCCGTGATCTCCTTGACGTTTTGACGCCAGTGCGGATAATCCCAACTCCGGCCGAAACGGCTGGAAAATATTGAGCGGAAACGAGAATTGAAAGCGGAAATCATAAAGGAATTCACCTTCGAGGCAGCGCATCGGCTGCCTTGTGTCGGTCCCGATCACAAATGTTCCAGACTCCACGGCCACCTGTTCAAGGTCGAGGTCGCCATATCCGGCGAGGTAGACCCCGAACTGGGCTGGGTAATGGACTTCGGCGACCTGGCCCGCGAGGCCGGCCGTATCATCTCGACCCTTGACCATAGGGTTCTGAACGACATCGAAGGGCTTGGGAACCCTACCTCTGAAAACTTGTCGAGATACCTGTACGACCTGATATCGAAGGTAATTCCGGGCGTTACCGGCATTACCGTCCACGAGAGTCCGTCTTCACGCTGCACCTACAAACCCGAGACCACGACCGTGGAGCATCGCGGGGACTTCCGCATCACGACCACAGAGCTGATCTTCTCGGCGGCACACTATCTGGTATTTCCTCCGGTTGGACGCGAGCCTCTTCACGGGCACGATTACCGGATGACCGTGACCGGTATCTCGTCACGACCGGCCCCGGGGGCCCGGGAGACGCTGAACCGCCTGGCGTGCGAGGCGATAGCGCCGATGGAACACAAGCTGCTGCTGGCCGCGACCCCCGCCGCCGGCCGCATGCACGCTGACGAGAATACGGTTAGATTCGAACTGGGCGACAGCGTGATCGTGCTGCCGACACGGGACTGCTATCTTCTGGACGGCACGGCCAATTCCAGCACCGAACTGATCGCCGCGCATGTCGCCGACCTGATCGCCAGCGACAACGACGCCGCGCAGGCCGGTTTCACCGCGGTCGAGGTCGAAATCCTGGAAGGGATCGACTGCAGGGCGCGCGTCTGCCAGACTATCGGGGCATAATCGGAACCGCGCACTGTTACCGACCTTGACGCCGGGGGGTAGATGACGAACATCAACGGAACCACTCAGGTGGAGATCCTTTCACTACTGCCCGAAGAAATGGCGTCGCTTCCGGCACTGAAAGGCGAGCCTCCCTACAGGGGTCAGCAGGTGTTCTCGTGGATTCACGAGGCCCGGGTATATGACTTTCTGTCCATGACGAACCTCTCGACGACGCTCAGACAGCAGCTCGCGGCCGACTTGACGATCTTCTCCCGGCAACCGGTCGAGATTCAGGCCTCGCGAGACGGTTCGAAAAAGCTGATCTTCGAGACTCCCGAGGGCGACCACTACTCGGCCGTTCTGATGCCATCCCCCGAACGCAACACGCTGTGCATCTCCAGTCAGGTCGGATGTCGCATGAACTGCGGTTTCTGCATGACCGCCCGGCTCGGCTTCAAACGCAACCTGACTGCCGCCGAGATCATCGGGCAGGTTCACGCCGGCGCCGCCCTTCTGGAGCCGCCTGCACGGGTGTCCAACGTGGTTTTCATGGGCATGGGCGAGCCACTGGACAACTTCGACGAGGTTCTGAAAGCGGTCCGCGTGATCACACATCGCAAGGGACTGAAGGTCGCGCCGCGACGAACAACCATCTCCACGGTCGGCCTGATCGACCGCGTGGCCGACTTCGTGGCGCAGGACACCGGCGCCAGCATCGCCCTGTCTTTGTGCGCAACCACCGACGAAGCCAGGAACCGAATCGTTCCACAGGGTCGTCGGCACGGTCTTGAGGATTTGATAAGTGGTCTCGCTCGAATCCGACTGGCCCACGGTCACGTCTTCACCATCGAATACATGCTGATCAAAGGTGTCGGCGACAGTCTGTCGGACGCCAGACGGCTTTCGGCAATGGCCTCGCGGTTCCCATCCAAGATCAACCTGATCCCTTTCAATCCGTGGCCGGGATCGCCCTTCGAACGTCCTACCCCCGAGGCCATCGAGACCTTCCGGCAGTTCCTCGAATCCAGGAACCACACCGTGACGGTCAGGATGAGCCGCGGTCAGGATATCGGTGCCGCCTGCGGTCAGCTCGACGGGTGCAAAACCGGCCCCAACGACCTATAATTCCACCCAATGGAAAGCCAACTCGAAAAAGGCCCGACCGACCGCCTTGAATCCATCCCGCGTCAGGAAGCTGATGACGTGGGCGAACGCGTCCACATATGTATCGGCGCCACCTGCAACAACAACTGCATCTTCTGTATGGAAGACGACCGGGACGAACGCGCCCGGGTCGTCGGCGCCTGGTCCAGGAGCGACGTTCTGGACCTGATCGAAGGGCACCGCGGCACGCGTGAAATCCTGTTCACCAGCGGCGAACCGACGATGAACAAGGATCTGCCCGATTACATCAGGGCGGCCGCGACGGGCGGATACGAGGTGATCGGCGTCATCTCGAACGGACGGCGCTTCGCGTACATGCCGTTCGCAGTCAGCCTGCTTCGCGCCGGTCTGAACAACATCATCGTCTCGATTCATGGATCCGATGCGGCCACGCACGACGCGCTCACCCGGACCCGAGGCAGCTTCGGCCAGACGCTGACCGGTCTGCGGAACATGTCGGCGCTCAAAAGCGCGTTCAATTTCAAGCTGCAGACCAGCACGGTCGTGACCGAAAGGAATCTGGCCGACATGTCGGCCTTTTGCGACCTGATGGGGACCCTGAACGTCGACGCGCACGCCTTCAACGTGATGATGCCTGACGGAGGCGGTAGAACCCACCTCGAACGACTGATGCCACGCTATTCCGAGGTTGCCCTGGTGTTTGGCCGGATGGTGCGTTCGATCCCGCCGGCCGTGTTCGAACGGATGGCGCTGGTGGACATCCCGTACTGCACGACCGTGGGGCTGCCCGATTCGATTCGTGGATATGTGGAACGCTATTTTCACTACGAGCCGGACGGCTCTTTCGAAAAAAAGGCCCGAAAGGCCGGTCTGGCACAGACCTCCCCGAACAGTGCCGATGCCGACCTGTTCAAATCTGACGCGATTCAGGGCGGTTCCGGCAGTTTTGAGCTTGTGACCCGCACCTACCAGGAAACCTGGGTGAAATCCAAGCGCGCGGAATGCGACGGCTGCAGGTACAATGAAATCTGCCGTGGTGTATGGAAGGCGTACACGGACAGGTTCGGGTGGGACGAGTTCAAGGCGGTGAATCCATGATCTTTCGACGCGTCGTTTTCCAACCTCTGTCCGGAAGGGTTCCAGCTTTGTCGCGGATGGCCGGGATTATGCTTCTGCTCCTTGTTCCGGTCGGCTGCGGCGAGGGACCGGGGTTCGTCGAGGGGCGCGACTACTCGGCGTTCTACGATTTCGGCGGAAGGCAGGATGTCGCTACGCCGGATAACGGACGGCAGGATGGTTTCACGCTTGATTCGGAGCGCGACGATTCCGGCACCGACCCTGGCTGGGAAGTGGTGACGCCCGACCAGGGACGTGACCCCGGTCAGACAGATCCGGGCGGCGGTGACACGATCAAGGACACCTCGCTTCCGACGCCTTCCGTCGTTTTCGTCACGAACAAAGCCTGGGAGACACGGGCGAATTCGATGATCGGCGGCGCAAAGATTTCGGTCGACCTGATTCACCTGAGTTTTTCGCAATACAGCCCGGACGATATCAGCGTGGCAAACTCCCTGAAGGGCGCCGCCGGCCGCGGAGTCCCGGTCAGAGTCCTCCTCGACGACAATCCGGAAGGCAACGCGGCCCGTGTCGAGGAACTTAACGAAATCAGCAACATCACAGCCAAGCTTGACGGATGGAACGGCACGACCCACGTCAAGCTCCTGGTGGTCGATGACGAACAGGTACTGGTCGGTTCAACCAACCTGTCCAAGTCATCGCTGCACTTCAACAACGAGGCCAACCTTTGGCTGAACGAGCCTGAGACGGTCCAGGAATTCGTCGAATACGTCGATTCGGTCTGGGATGATCCTTTCACCAGGCGGGGAATGGAGGCCAACGGGTCAGCCTCCGGAATCCTGCCGATCGGCGACCAGGAATATGTCGACGCGGTATCACCACTCATCGGCACTGCCACCGATCGCATCCTTCTGGTCATGTACGATTTCAATCCCGCTTCGAACCTGGCGACCAGCCTGGCGGACGGTTTGAAATCCGCGGCCGACAGGGGCGTGACCGTAAAGGTGCTTCTAGAACGCTGTCACCTTGACTATGCCGGATATGTGACCCAGCAGAACGAGGAGGTGGCCGACATCCTGGAACAAGGCGGTGTCGAGGTCAGATTCGACGAACCGTCTCCCGACAACAACACCTACGACGACATAACGCACGCAAAACTGCTGATCGTCGATGACACGGTGATCGTGTATTCCGGCAACTGGAACGACAGCGGGTTGAACAAAAACCACGAGGCCGGCGCGGTAGTTCATGGCGTCGATTCGGTCACCACCGCTGCGGTCGCCTATTTCAACAGCATATTCAACGTCGGATTCGACTGGCCGTGATCCGGGCTGGTCCGAAATCTGAAAGGTTCAGTACCGGCCGGAGTCGGAGCGCAGGCCCGCGAAAACATTCCTGCAATAGAACGGTCCCTCGTAGATGAACCCGGTAAATCCCTCTATCAGGTCGGCGCCGGCGTCCTGGAACTTCCATGCGTCGCGACCGTTGAAGATGCCACCGCAGCCGATGATGATCGGGGCGCGCCCCACCTGATTCCTGACCGAGGCCACCGTTGCGACCGCCTTGTCCAGCAACAGGGCGCCGCTGAGTCCGCCGCGCAGCCCGAGATCAAGTTCGGCGGCTGACAGGCCTTCGCGACCTTTCGTCGTATTGGTGGCCACGAAACCATCGATCCCGCACGACATCGCCACGTCAACTGTTGCCGCCAGATCCGGTGCCGTCCGGTCCGGGGACAGTTTGACCAGCACCTTGCGTTTTCCCGCGACGGCTTCTTTGACGGCGACCAGAAGCGCGCGAAGCTGGTCCGGATCATTCTCGAAATCCCGACCGCTCTCGACGTTGGGACAGGACAGATTCAGAACCAGCATGTCCGCGACCGGCAGCAGGCCGTTGACCGACTCGAGGATGTCCGCGATCGCCGCCTCGCCGTGAATGGCCGGGTCAGCGGTCTTACCTATGTTGACAAGTACCGGCATTCGCCGTTTCTGGATCTCCAGCTTCTTCCTGACCGCTTTCCATCCTTTCGACGGAAGTCCCATCCGGTTGATCATCGAATTCGAACCGACCAGCCGGTGAACACGCGGTTTCGGATTACCGGGCCACTCGTGGGAAGTGACCGTTCCGACCTCGACAAATCCAAAACCCAGTCCCCAGACGGCGGGCAATGCGTCTCCGTTCTTCACCCATCCGGCGGCCACGCCCAGACGGTTCGGGAAGTGTAACCCGCCGACCTCGACACTTTCGGCCCGACGCGGCCCCAGAGCCGACCGCATGATTGAAGGGACGCCCGGAACCACCGACGCCACACGCAGCCCTGCCATGGCCATGTGGTGCGCGGTCTCTCCATTAAACTTGAACAGTAACGGACGTAGAATTTTCTTGTACAGCATATTCACACTCCAGGCAGGGTCGGAGGATATCACGATTCGAGCCGCCCTGTCTGCGAATCGCGCTCGGCTGTCCCTGTCACCGTCCCTCGACAACACCGAGGGGATGCGTCAGAATGTCCCATGATTGAAAGGGGGTTCTCATGAGCAACCAGATCCTCGCCCACGCACTGGAAAGAATGGGGGTTGCCGAGTACAACGTTTCTGGCTCACCACTGTCCAAGTCCTACTGGTCCTTGACCCAGATCATAGCTCGAACCGGTTGGACCGAACTGGAACAAACCCCGGAAATCGCCGTCGTGCTCGGTTCCGGGCTGGGGGGATTTGAAAAGAGGCTGCATTCGCAGTTCGAGATTCCTTTTCACGACGTCGGCCTGCCGGCACCAGGAATCCCAGGCCATTCAGGCAGGCTCTGCATCGGAACGCTTTCCGGTCACAGGGTCGCGGTTCTTGCCGGACGGGTCCACTACTATGAAGGCCACGACTTCGAAACGGTATGCCGTGCCACGCGCGTGATGGCGCTGCTTGGGGTACCGACACTTCTTCTATCGAACGCGGCCGGTGGCATCAACCCGGACTTCGCGGTGGGCGACCTGATGCTGATACGCGACCACCTGAACCTGATGGGGGACAATCCGTTACGGGGGCCAAATCCAGGCGCCCTCGGGCCGCGTTTTCCGGACATGACCACCGCATGGACTCCCGCGATCAGACAGGTATTCAAGGAACAGGCAGCGCGACTGGGGCTGACTCTCAAGGAAGGCGTGTACGCCGCCAACTGCGGTCCGACATACGAGACGCCGGCCGAGGTCCGCATGCTGAAGGCCATGGGCGCGGATGCCGTTGGCATGTCCACCGCACCCGAGGCGATCGCTGCCAGGCATGCGGGGATGCGGGTCGGTGGAGTCTCGGTGATCACGAACGCCGCGGCAGGCACGGGCGCGGGTGAACTGTCACACGAAGAAGTAAAACAGGTCGGGGCCGCAGCCGGTGTCAGGCTCGGAGACCTGTTCGAGGCGGTCATCGCTGACGGAAAATGCTGAAATGCTGAACGAAGATCAGAAATCGGCCCTGCTTTGCGCGGCCAGGCGCGTCATGGAAAACGCATACGCCCCGTATTCGGGATTCCGGGTGGGCGCGGCGATTCTCGGTACGTCAGGCGCGATCCACGTCGGATGCAACGTTGAGAACTCGTCTTATCCGGTCGGCACCTGCGCCGAGAGAAACGCGATCGGCGCGGCAACCGCGGCGGGCGAAACGTCGGTTCTGGCCGTGATGATCGTGGCGTCCCATCCGACCCCCGTTCCTCCATGCGGGATGTGTCGCCAGGCACTGAACGAACTGGGGCCGGACGTTATCGTGATCAGTATCGGGAACCTCGGGGCCGAACGGATCTGGACGGTCCGCGAACTCCTGCCCGACGCCTTTGACAGCGGGATGCTTGATGGACGCGACCGTTAATCCGACAAGACCGCGGATGGTGCTTCGCGGCGCCACCGTGGTGACTTGTGACGACGACAATCAGATCCTGACCGGAGACATCGTGATCCAGGATGGTCTGATTGAACAGGTGCTGCCTTCAGCGCCACGGCTTGAGGGCGAGGAGTCCATCGACCTGACCGGTCTGATCGTGATGCCGGCCTTCATCCAGACCCATGTTCACACATGCCAGACGTTGTGGCGCAACCTGGCCGACGACATGAGCCTGATGACCTGGCTGCGCCACCGCACATGGCCTTTCGAAGACGCGCTGACCCGCGAGATGATCCGGGCATCCGTTCGTCTTTCGGCTGCTGAGCTGCTGTTGTCCGGCACACTGACAATCAACGATTTCGGGCTTCTGCATGACGCGGAAGCGATCCCGGCGGCTGCCGCTGGCACAGGTATTCGCGGGGTCTGGGCCAGCATCCTCGTCGACACGCTCGATCCGTCGTCGAGTCTGACGCCTCAGGAACCGGCAGCGGCAGTTCGGGACGCGATCTCAACGGCCCACGCGGTCAGCGGCCTGGACTCGGTCGCCGGGTACGCGATGTCACCGCGTTTCGCGCCGTCGTGTTCCCGTGAACTACTCGCACTCGTTGCGCAGACATCACGTCAGACCGGAATTCCGATTCACACGCACTGCTCCGAGAACGACGAGGAAAATGACCTTTCGGTCGCAAGGTTCGGAATGCGTCCGGTTGCATTGTTCGACGAGCTCGGCATTCTGGGCCCCGAAACCAGGCTGGCGCATTGCGTGAAGGTGACCGACGACGAGATCTCTCTGCTGGCGGCCACGGAAACGAAGGTACTGCACTGCCCTTCCACGAACATGAAACTGGGCTCGGGGATCGCGCCGATCCCACGAATGCTTCAGGCTGGTGTTCATGTTTCGATCGGCGCCGACGGGGCTCCGGCAAACAACAACCTCGATATGTTCGTTGAGATGCGCGCGGCCTCGCTGATCCAGAAGGCGCTGCACGGCCCCCTTGCCATGCCCGCCTGGCAGGTGATCCGGATGGCTACCGTTAACGGGGCGCGCGCGCTTGGCATGGACAAACAGACAGGGTCGCTGACACCGGGCAGACGCGCCGACATCCTCGTGCTTAATCCACGCGTGCCGCATAGCACCGGGTTCGACGACCCCTGCGGAGCGATTGTCTATTCAATGGGACGGGACAACGTTCTTCACCTGCTCTCGGCCGGCAAGTTCGTTGTCAAGGATCACAGATGCGTCGAACTGGATTCCGACGAGGTCTGCAAGACGGCCATCAGCGCGATGAATCTGCTGCGCCGGACTGCCAGAGCCTATAACTGACGTACTGATCGATCACGTCGGCCTTCCTGGGGCCGATGCCTTTCACACGCCGTAGATCCCGCGCCGACCTGAACGGGCCTTCCTTCATGCGGCTTCTGACCATTGCCCGGGCCGTCGACGGACCGACGCCGTTGATCGCTTCCAGGTCGGAAACGGTCGCCGCGTTGATCGGTACCGGTATCCCGAACGTCAGAAGGTCCGTGCCCGACATCCAGCCCGCGACCAGACTTCCGTCCGGCAGGACCGATATGGACATTCCGGCCCTGACTGGCTCTTTCGGAGCACACCCGCCCTTGAAGCCCGCGAGGGCGATGGCGGTGCATACGTCCGGAGCGCTGTCAAAAAGGACGATCACCCTCTGCCGGCCGGGCCACGCGACCTCGATCGGGCAGTCCGCGGACATGGTGGCCCTGTTCGGCAGACTGGCCGGGATGACGGCGATCATGGACACCACCGTCACCACGAAGGCGCAGATGACCATCGCCCTGAAGGGCGTGCGGGCATGCGCACTCATATGTCACCGGATTCAGAGGTTCTGGACGGACGGATTCTCGGGGGTGCCACCATCAAGGATCTGGATCTCAACCTTGTTGACCAGTGCCGGATAACCGGTTCCAGCCGGGATGAGGCGACCCATGATGATGTTTTCCTTGAGGCCGCGCAGCCTGTCTTCCTTGCCGGAGATGGCGGCTTCCGTGAGGACGCGCGTGGTCTCCTGGAAGGAGGCGGCGGACAGGAACGATTCGACATGCAGCGACGCCTTGGTGATGCCGAGCAGGATCGGTTCGCCGACGGCCGGTGCCTTGTCTTCATCGAAAAGCCTGTTGTTCTCTTCTTCGAATGCCCAGCGGTCAACATGCTCGTCAACCAGGAACCTGGAGTCGCCGGCCTCGGTGATCTTCACCCAGCGCAGCATCTGGCGGACGATGACCTCGATGTGTTTATCGTGAATTCTGACCGACTGCAGACGATAAACTTCCTGGACCTCGTCGACCAGGTACTTCGCCAGCGCCTGAATCGAAAGAACCCTGAGGATGTCGTGCGGATTCGACGCGCCGTCCATCAACGGATCGCCGGCACGGACTTCGTCGCCTTCGCGCAGGCTGACGTACTTTCCCTTCGGGATCAGGTACTCGATCTTCTCTCCGACTTCCGGGGTGATGACGATCTTGCGCTTGCCCTTCGTCGCCTTTCCGAACGAAACGATACCGTCAATCTCGGAGATGATGGCATGTTCCTTTGGCTTACGGGCCTCGAAGAGTTCGGCGACACGGGGCAGACCGCCCGTGATGTCCTTCATCTTGGTCGTTTCCTTGGGAACCCTGGCGATGACGTCGCCGGGGAATATCTCGTCACCCTCGGAAACCGTGATGTTGGCGCCGACCGGCAGCAGGTACTTCGCCTCGAGGTTCCTGCCCGGGATCACCTTCGTCTTGCCCTTCTTGTCCTTTACCATGATGCACGGACGGGCATCGACGTCCTTGGACTCGATCAGGACCTTGCGGGACATACCGGTGACCTCGTCGGTCAATTCCTTGACCGTGACGCCCTCGATGATGTCCTCGAACCGGATGACGCCGTCGACCTCGGTAAGGATCGGGTTCGACCACGGATCCCACGAGGCCAGTGTCGCGCCGCCCTGTACCACCTGCGCATCACGCACACGCAGAACTGAACCGTACGGCACCGGGTACTTTTCACGCTCGCGGCCCTGCTCATCCAGTATCGCGATCTCGCCGTTGCGGTTCATCACGACCAGTTCGCCGTTACGACGCTCGATCGTGTTGAGGTCATTGAACTTGACCGTACCGGCCTTGCGGGACTCCAGAGAACTCTGCTCGGAGACGCGGGCCGTACCACCGATATGGAACGTACGCATCGTGAGCTGGGTTCCCGGCTCGCCGATCGACTGGGCGGCCATGATGCCGACCGCCTCGCCGATGTTGACCAGCCTGCCCCTTGCCAGGTCGCGCCCGTAGCACAGCGCGCAGCAGCCAATCTTGGTGCGGCACGTCAGGACCGAACGGACCTGAACCTTCTCGATACCGGCGTCGATGATATCCTTCGCCTGCTCTTCCTCGATCTCCTCGTTCGCATGAACGATCACATGGTCCGGGTTGTACGGATCCACGATATCGTCGATGGCGACGCGGCCGATGATTCGATCGTAGAGAGGCTCGCGGATTTCGCCGCCGTGGACCAGGGCCGAGACCTCGACCGAGTCCAGGGTTCCGCAATCGTATTCGGAAACGACCAGGTCCTGCGCCACATCGACCAGTCGCCTGGTCAGGTAACCGGCGTTTGCCGTCTTGAGCGCTGTATCGGCCAGACCCTTACGGGCACCGTGCGTGGAGATAAAGTACTCGAGAACCGACAGTCCCTCGCGGAAGTTGGCGATAATCGGAGTCTCCATGATCTCGCCGGACGGTTTCGCCATCAGGCCTCGCATGCCAGCGAGCTGCCGCATCTGCATCGCGGAGCCTCGGGCACCGGAATCGGCCATGATGAAGATCGGGTTCATCGACGGAACCTTCTTCATCTCGCCGTCGATCTCGACGACATCCGTCGAAATACCGTCCATCATCTTCTTCGCGACTTCGTCGGCCGCGCCGGACCAGCAGTCGATCACCTTGTTGGTTTTCTCGCCGTCGGTGATCGAACCTTCCTGGTACTGGTTCTCGATGTCGGCAATCTTGGTCCGGGCCTTGTTGATAATCTCGTCCTTCTCGGCCGGGATAACCATGTCGTCCGCGCCGATGGAAATGCCCGCGCGGGTCGCCTGAGTGTATCCCCAGGTACGAATCTGGTCGGCCAGGATGACCGTGTCCTTGGAACCGCAGTTTCGGTAGGTCTCGTCGATCAGGTTCGACAGGGCCTTCTTGTCCATGACTCGGTTGTAGAGACGGAACGGGATGGACTCGGGAACGATCTCCTTGAGCAGGGTTCGACCGACCGTCGTCTCGATCATCTCGCCGTCGATGCGAACCTTGATCTTCGCCTGGATCTCGATGTCGGCGGCGTCGTACGCCACGCGGACTTCCTCGGGGCTGCAGAAAACCCTGCCCTCGCCGCGGGCGCCGGGACGTTCGCGGGTCGTGTAGTACATGCCCAGAACGATGTCCTGAGACGGGGTGATGACGGAACGTCCATCAGCCGGCTTCAGGATGTTGTTCGAAGACATCATCAGGACGCGCGCTTCCATCTGCGACTCGAGCGACAGAGGCAGGTGAACCGCCATCTGGTCACCGTCGAAGTCGGCGTTGTAGGCGGCACAGACCAGCGGGTGAAGCTGCAGGGCCTTGCCCTCGATCAGTACCGGCTCGAACGCCTGCATGCCGAGGCGGTGCAGGGTCGGTGCGCGGTTGAGCAGGACCGGGTGTTCCTTGGATACTTCCTCGAGAATGTCCCAGACCACCGGGTTTTCTTCTTCGACCATCTTTTTGGCGGTCTTGATCGTCTGCGCGTAGCCGCGTTCTTCAAGCTTGTTGAAGATGAACGGCTTAAACAGCTCCAGCGCCATCTTCTTCGGAAGTCCGCACTGGTGAAGCTTCAGTTCCGGACCGACGGTGATGACCGAACGGCCGGAGTAGTCGACGCGCTTTCCGAGCAGGTTCTGGCGGAACCGGCCCTGCTTTCCTTTCAGCATGTCGGACAGGGACTTCAGCGGACGACGGTTCGTGCCGGTGATCACCTTGCCGCGGCGGCCGTTATCGAACAGGGCGTCCACCGCCTCCTGGAGCATGCGCTTCTCGTTCCGGATGATGATCTCCGGGGCGTTCAGCTCCATCAGCTTCTTCAGGCGGTTGTTCCGGTTGATTACGCGACGGTAGAGATCGTTAAGGTCCGATGTCGCGAAACGGCCACCGTCAAGGGGCACCAGGGGGCGCAGGTCGGGCGGAAGGACCGGCAGATTCTTCAGGATCATCCACTCGGGCCTGTTGCCGGAATCGCGCAGCGCCTCCACGACCTTCAGACGCTTGGAGAGCTTCTTAAGCTTCGCGTCGGAATTCGACTCGCGAACCTCGGCTCGAATCTTGTCCGCCTCGGTGTCGACATCGATCCGCTCGAGGAGGGTGCGGATGGCCTCGGCGCCCATACCGGCCGTGAAAGCGCCGTCGCCGTACTTCTCAAGAAGTTCCTCGTACTTTTCCTCGGAGATGACCTGGGTGACCTCGAGTTCGTCAACCACGCCCGGGTCGATCACGACGTATGCGACGCAGTAAAGAACCTTCTCGAGGTCCTTGAGCGTAATGTCGAGAACGTTGCCGATGCGGCTGGGAATGCTCTTCAGGAACCAGATGTGGGCCACCGGCGAAGCGAGTGTGATGTGACCCATCCTCTCGCGCCGAACCTTGCTCTGGATCACCTCGACGCCACACTTCTCACACACGACGCCACGATGCTTCAGGCGCTTGTAACGGCCGCAATTGCATTCGTAGTCCTTTACGGGCCCGAATATCTTGGCGCAGAACAGGCCGTCGCGCTCAGGCTTGAACGTGCGGTAGTTGATCGTCTCGGGCTTCTTGACCTCGCCGTAGGACCACCCGAGGATGGTCTTCGGTGAAGCAAGCGACACCCGCATGCCTTCGACCAGGAGCGGATCCCTTGGCCTCTCGAAAACGGTGAACATGTCCTTCACGGCCACCCCCAAATACAAGCATCAACAACGATGCCGTGGAGCTAGATCTGTGCCTCGTCCGCCTCAATAAGCTGGGCGTCGATAGCAAGGGACTTCAACTCCTTCAACAGGACGTTGAAGACCTCGGGAAGCCCGGCGTGTACGTTGTACTCACCCTTCACGATCGAATCGTACGTGGCGGTACGGCCCGCGACGTCGTCGGACTTGACCGTGAGCACTTCCTGCAGCGAGTAGGCTGCACCGTAAGCCTCGAAGGCCCACACTTCCATCTCGCCGATACGCTGACCGCCGAACTGCGCCTTGCCGCCGAGCGGCTGCTGCGTGACAAGCGAGTACGGACCGGTGGAACGCGCATGCATCTTCTCGTCGACCAGGTGGTGCAGCTTCATCACGTACATGACGCCAACCGTCACCTCGGAATCGAACGCTTCGCCGGTTCTTCCGTCGAACAGCGTCGTCTTGCCGTGTGTGGCGAGTCCGGCCTCTTCGAGCCACAGCTTGATCTCGGCCTCGTTCGCGCCGTCGAAAACAGGCGAACCGACCGGGATGCCCGTGGTCGTGTACTGCTTCGCGAAATCGATCACCTCGCCGTCCTCGAGCTCCTCGATGATCTTCTTCATAGTCGGAGTGGTGAACAGCTTCAGGAACTTTTCGCGCAGCGCCTTGACACCGCCCTTGTCGACCAGCTCGGCGATCTTGGAGCTCATCTCGCGCGCGGCCCATCCCAGGTGGGATTCCAGAATCTGTCCGACGTTCATTCGGGAAGGAACGCCGAGCGGGTTCAGAACCACGTCGACCGGACGACCGTCGGCCAGGTAGGGCATGTCCTCGACCGGCAGAATCCGGGAGAGAACACCCTTGTTACCATGGCGGCCGGCCAGCTTGTCGCCTGGCTGGATCTTGCGCTTGATAGCGACATAAACCTTGATGGTCTTGATGACGCCGGGGGGCAGCTCGTCCCCGCGCTTCATCCTGGCGACTTTGTCCGCAAATTTCTGCGAAATCAGAGCCTTCTGGGACTCCATCGCTTCAATCAGCTGATGAACGCGGTGTTCGGTCGCGTCATCCGTCAGGCGGATCTGCGACAAAGCATCGATGGCGAGGTTCGCCATGTCGGCAGCCTTCAGCTTCGCGTTCTTCTTCAGGATCACATCGCCGTTGCGGTTCGTGACGGGTGCCGCGACCGTGCAGCCTTCGAGCAGCGCAACAAGGCGCTCCCGCATGGCACGGGTCATGACGCGCAGTTCGTCGTCGCGATCCTTGTTCATCGCGGCTTCTTCAGCGTCCTCGAGTTCGCGCGTCCGGTCGTCCTTTTCGGCGCCCTTGCGCGAGAACACCTTGGCGCCGACCACGATGCCGGTGACACCCGGCGGGACACGCAGCGACGAATCCTTAACGTCGGCAGCCTTCTCGCCGAAAATCGCGCGCAGAAGCTTTTCTTCCGGTGAAAGCTGCGTCTCGCCCTTCGGGGTAATCTTGCCGACCAGGATGTCGCCGGTCGTAACCTCGGCGCCGATTCGCACGATACCGCTGGAGTCCAGGTTCGCCAGCGCCTCTTCCGAGACGTTCGGGATGTCCTGGGTAATCTCCTCGCGACCAAGTTTGGTGTCGCGGGACACGCACTCGAACTCCTCGATGTGGATGGATGTGAAATAGTCCTGCTGGACCATCCTTTCCGACATCAGGATCGAGTCTTCGAAGTTGTATCCGCCCCACGGCATGAACGCGACAACCACGTTCTGTCCGAGCGCCAGTTCACCCTGCTGGGTGGCCGAACCGTCGGCCAGAACCTGGCCCCTGGCGATCTTCTGACCCTTGTGGACCAGCGGCTTCTGGTTGATGCAGGTATTCTGGTTCGACCTGCGGTACTTCGTCAGCGTGTAGATATCCGGAACGAGCGTGTCTCCGTCGATGTCCTCGCCGGTACGCCGGATGACGATGCGGTTCGCG
The DNA here is from genome assembly GCA_964573455.1 of uncultured Anaeromyxobacteraceae bacterium. GTDB lineage: Bacteria > Myxococcota_A > UBA9042 > DTJE01 > DTJE01 > JAGOFO01. The sequence continues at coordinate 68,558 of CAZNJW010000001.1, forward strand.
TCGATGGACTCGACCACGCCTTCGTGTTTCGCGTAGATCAGGACGCCCGAATCACGCGCCACGACCCATTCCAGGCCGGTGCCGACGGTCGGAAGCTCCGCCCTTACGAGCGGAACGCCCTGACGCATCATGTTGGCGCCCATCAGAGCGCGGTTCGCGTCGTCGTGTTCCAGGAACGGAACGAGAGCCGCCGCGACCGACACGAGCTGGGCCGGGGAAACGTCGATAAGGGTCACTTCGTCCGGGGGGACGGCAGGGTATTCCTCGTTGCGACGAGCCTGAACCAGGTCGCCGAGCAGGAAACCGCTCTCGTCGACCGGGACGTCGGCCTGGGCGATCGTCTCGTCCTCTTCTTCCATCGCGGTCATGTAAATGACTTCATCGGTGACCCTGCGGTCGACGACCTTCCGATAGGGCGTCTCGATGAAACCGAAATCATTGACGCGCGCATAGGTGGAAAGAGACGAGATCAGACCGATGTTCGGTCCTTCCGGCGTCTCGATCGGGCACACTCGACCGTAGTGGGTCGCGTGAACGTCTCGAACCTCGAATCCCGCGCGATCCCTGGTGAGACCGCCCGGTCCGAGCGCCGACAGACGACGCTTGTTCGTGATCTCGGACAGCGGGTTGGTCTGATCCATGAACTGGGAAAGCTGCGACGCGCCGAAGTATTCCTTCAACACGGCGGAAACCGGCTTCGCGTTCACCAGGTCGTGAGGCATCAGCGTGGCGAGATCGGGCGAGGAGCCCATCTTCTCGTGGATCGCCTTCGCCATCCTGACCATGCCGATGCGGAACTGATTTTCCATCAGTTCGCCGACGGCGCGGACGCGACGGTTCGAAAGCTGATCGATGTCGTCGACCCTGGCCCCGGGCTTGCTCATCCTGAGATCGAGCAGGTACTGGACCACGTTGAAGAAGTCCTCGCGAAGCAGAGTCGTCTGATCCAGCGGGATCTTCTGGTCGAACTTGAAGTTCATCTTCAGGCGTCCGACGGCCGAAAGGTCGTAGCGGGCACTGCTGAAGAAAAGGCTGTTGAAATAGGCGCGCGCCTGCTCGGGGCTGGTCGGGTCGCCCGGCCTCTGGCGCCGGTAGATCTCGACTGCCGCGTCGAGCGGATTCTCGACCTTGTCGGCCAGCAGAGTGTTGCGCAGATACGGACCAGCGGTAACGCCGTCGATGTGCAGAATGCGAATCTCGCGTTCCTGTCCGCCATCGCGCAGTTTGGCCAGCATCTTCTCGGTGATCTCGTCGTTGCACTCGAAGATGATCTCGCCGGTTTCCTCGTCGACGATATCGTCACCGAGCACGGAACCGACCAGGTCTTCATCCGACATCACCAGCTCGGTGATTCCCGCCTCGATGACCTTCTTGATGCGCATCCGGCCAAGCTTGTCGCCCTTGCGAATGATCACCTTTCCGGTCGCTGGATCGACGATGTCAACCTTCAGGCGCTGGCCCTCGAGTGTGTTCGGATCCATGGCGAGGATGATCTTGCCGTCCCTGGTCAGCCTCACGGACACGGTGCTGTAGAAGCGCTCGAGGATCTCGTTGCGGGTGAAGCCCAGTGCCTTCAGAAGCACTGTGGCATGAACCTTCCGTTTGCGGTCGATCCTGACCCACATGATATCCTTGTGGTCGAACTCGAAGTCGACCCAGGACCCGCGGTTCGGGATGATCCTGGCGGAATACAGCAGCTTGCCGGATGCGTGCGTGCGGCCCTTGTCGTTCTCGAAGAAAACGCCGGGCGAACGGTGGAGCTGGCTGACGACTACCCGCTCCGCTCCGTTGATGATGAACGTGCCCTGCTCGGTCATCAGCGGAATTTCGCCGAAGTAGACTTCCTGCTCCTTGATCGCGCGGACTTCACGGACCGCGGTCTCGGGCTCGACGTCCCACATGACCAGCTGGACAGTTACCCTCATCGGCGCCGCGAAGGTGATGCCGCGCTGGCGACACTCCTCGACGTCATACTTGGGCTCGTCCAGGACGTATCCCTTGTACTCCAGCGACGCGGTCTTGTTGTAATCCGTTATCGGGAAGATGCTCTTGAAGATGCCGTGCAGTCCGAAGTCGCCGCGCTTTTCGTTTGGCGTGTCGGCCTGGAGGAAACGCTCGTAGGAATCCTTCTGCACCCTGATCAGGTCAGGCACCACAGTGGCTTCAAGAATCCTGGCGAAGCTGCAGCGGGTTTTCAGCCCTTTGGGTTTCGTGGTAACACTCATCCTGGCCTTCCACCTTGTGAAGATTTAACGATCACCTGCGGGAACGGCGGGTGCCGCACCCACGCGCCGCAAGCCCGTAAAGGCATACGGCAATGGGCCGGACACCACGCCGAGACCCCCGGCGGGTGCCGACCCATCTAAAAACTGTATCGCCGTCCGAACTACTTAATCTCGATCTGGGCACCAGCGGCTTCAAGCTTCTTCTTGATGTCTTCCGCTTCTTCCTTCGTGGCGCCTTCCTTGACGGTCTTCGGAGCGCCTTCGACGAATTCCTTGGCTTCCTTCAGGCCCAGGCCGGCGACGACCGTGCGGATTTCCTTGATAACGCCGATCTTCTTGTCGGCTTCAAAGCCCTTGAGGATGACGTCAAACTCGGTCTTCTCTTCGACCGGGGCGGCGGCGGCGGCGGCCGGCATGGCGGCGACGGCAACCGGAGCGGCGGCGGTAACGCCCCACTTCTCTTCCAGGACCTTCGTGAGGTCGGCCAGCTCGAGAACCGTCAATCCGCTCAGAAACTCAACAACCTGTTCCTTCGTGATGTCTGCCATTTTGAAAACTCCTTTTCGTGGTCCGCCGCTTCAACGCGGCAACATTCCAAAAACCTGCCTGTTATGCGTCGGCGTTCGAACCGAGCTGGCGCTCGCGCGCAGCCAGCACACCGACCATGTCCCTGCCGGGCGCCTGGAATATTCCCAGGAGCTTCTGCGGGACGCCAACCAGGGTACCCAGAAAGGCACCCCTCAGGACCTCAATCGGCGGCAACTCGGACAGGGCCTTCAACTGGGCCTCGTCCATGTTCTTGTCGCCAAGGCTCCCACCGACTACTGCAATACTCTTGCGCCCCTTCACGAACTCGACGACGGCCTTGGCCATTCCGGCCGGATCCTTCGTCGTGTATGCCACGGTCAGAGGTCCCTTCAGGGTCTTGTAGATGCTCTCGTACGGCGTGCCTTTGATGGCGCGCAGCAGGAGAGTGTTCTTGAAGACCTTGAGTCTCGCGCCGGACACGCGCAGCGCCCTGCGAAACTCGGTTACCTCGCCGACCGTAAGGCCGTTCTGGGAGAGCATCACCGTAGCCAGCGCGGAATCCATGAGGCCCTTGAGTTCCTCGACACTGCTTTTCTTCTGCTCAAGGTTCATGTCATTACTCCCGTCGCTTTGACTCCGATTCTGCAGCTACCCGAGGCAGGTTAGAGGAACGATCATCGCCGCTCCTTCCTTGACTTTGCCTCCGTCGGCTTTACCCGTCTCCGGAACCGACTTCTCGGGCAGCGGACAATTCAGCCCGAAGGCCGAAACGATCACTTCTTGAACACCGCTTCTACGTCTGCCGGATCGACGCGCATGCCAGGGCCCATCGTCGTCGACAACGAGATCGACTTGATGTAAACGCCCTTGACCGTCGACGGCTTCGCCTTGATCAGCGATTCAAGCACCGCCAGGAAGTTCTGACGGAGCTGATCCGCGGTAAACGACCTGCGTCCCACGGATGCGTGAACGACGCCGGCCTTGTCCACGCGAAACTCGACCTTTCCGGCCTTGGACTCGCGAACTGCGGTCGCCACGTCCATCGTGACGGTACCGACCTTCGGGTTAGGCATCAGACCGCGGGGACCGAGAATCTTTCCCAGTCGGCCGACCACGCCCATCATGTTCGGGGTGGCGATTGCCTTGTCAAAGTCGGTCCAGCCACCAAGGATCTTTTCCGCCAGGTCCTCGGCGCCGACAAAATCGGCTCCGGCCTCGCGCGCCTCGGCTTCCTTGTCGCCCTTGGCGAACACGACGACCCTGGTCTCCTTGCCGGAACCGGCCGGGAGCACGACGGCGCCACGGACCATCTGATCCGCGTGCCTCGGGTTGACGTTCAGCCTGACGGCGATGTCAACCGACTCGTTGAACTTCGCGTAGCCGCTCTTCAGGACGAGTTCCAGCGCCGCCTGAAGGGGGAGCTTCACCGTCTTGTCGATGTTCGCGGCAAGCGCGCGATACTGCTTTCCATGCTTTGCCATCTCTCGACCTCGCCTTTACACGTCGACATCAGTCAACGACGTCAACGCCCATGCTCCGCGCCGTGCCCGCAACGATGGCAGCCGCCCCTTCCTCATCCTTCGCGTTGAGGTCAGGCATCTTGTTCTTTGCGATTTCGGCAACTTGAGCCTTGGTGATCTTCCCAACTTTGTCCCGGTTTGCGCGTCCCGAACCCTTCTTGATTCCGGCAGCCTTCATGATCTGCTCGGACGTCGGGGGCGTCTTCGTAACGAAAGTGAACGAACGATCCGAATACACCGTTATCACAACGGGGATCGTCGATCCTTCCATCTTCTGGGTCCTGGCGTTAAAGGCCTTGCAGAACTCCATGATGTTCGCACCGGCCTGGCCGAGAGCAGGACCCACCGGGGGCTGCGGGGTGGCTTTGCCCCCCGGGATGTGCAGCTTTACCTGGCCGACAACCTTCTTGCCCATGTCCTTTCTCCTGATTCGGCGCCGCAGCGCCTCCCACCAAACTAAGCCCGTTCCACCTGGTCAAAATCGAGCTCGACCGGAGTTGCCCTGCCGAAGATCGTGACCAGAACGCGAAGCTTCCGCTTTTCCGCCTTGACCTCTTCCACCATGCCCGTGAAGTTGACGAAAGGTCCTTCCTTGATGCGGACCGAGATGCCCTCTTCGAACTGGACATCCGCGACCTGCTGGACAGGGCCTTCGTTCATCTGGCGCTTGATGGAATCGACTTCTCGCTCGGAAAGCGGCCGTGGTCCTTTGTCATTTCCCACAAAACCCGACACCGACGGCCGGTGGCGGATGAAGTGGTGCGTGTCTTCCGTCAGATCCATCTCAATGAGAATGTAGCCTGGGAAGAACTTGCGTCTGCCGCCCCGGCGCTTTGGTTCGCCAGGAGGGGGCGGCGGCTCCATCGGGACGATAATCCCGCCGATCTTTGAGCTTAGTGACTCGTCTTCGTGCCGAAGTGCTTCCTCGATGTCGGCCTTGACCTTCTGCTCATGACCCGAGAACGTATGTACTACGTACCATTTCATCGGCACACCGTTTGCTGAATCATTCCAGATTCATCAGATTCCGTAGATCAGACCCATCAGCGAGCCGACCACCAGATCGAAAAGACCGAGGATGCCCGCAACCACGATGGCGACCACGAAGACGACAATCGTCGAAGTCCTGGTCTCGGGCCACTTCGGCCATGTCACGTTGCGGAGTTCCGCAGCAATCTCGAGACCGTACTTGTAAACAGTTTCGTTTCGCCACAGCAGCACGGTCGTGATGACACCGCAGGCAATCCCCAGGAGGTCGCTGATGGTGAATCCGGCGCCGATGATCGGCCGATCCCAGTCCGGGAACGTCCAACCGAACACGGCTCCAAAGAAACCAGCAAGCACCACCCAAACGAGGATGCCGCCAATGATCATCGACATGCGGACTATCTTATCCACGTCGGAACTCCTAAACGTCCACGGCCGTCTTTCGGCATCAACCGCCGACATCGGCCAAAGTGCGGCAGGGCAGGAGGGACTCGAACCCCCAGCATGCGGTTTTGGAGACCGCCGCTCTACCATTAGAGCTACTGCCCTTTTGAGCACGGCCGAAGGCCCCGGCCACCCTGGCCATGGTCAGGGCACGAAACCTTCGGCGCGCCCGTTCAAAGATCAACCGACCCGGTCCTACTTTACTTCCTTGAAGGTCGTATGCTTGCGCTCGAACTTGCAGTACTTGCTGAGCTCGAGGCGGGCCGTGGTCGTCTTCTTGTTCTTGGTCGTCACATACCGCGCGACGCCTGGGATGCCGCTCTTGCGACAGGACTGGCATTCAAGCTGGATGTTGATCCTGTTTTCCTTCTTAGCCATACGACACGTCCGTTGCACGCGGCCCCCGGGTCGAAGCCCGGGGGCCGGTGCTGCAACTCACATCACTCAATGATCTCGCCGACGACGCCCTGGCCGACCGTACGGCCGCCTTCGCGCATTGCGAAGCGGAGTCCGGGCTCGATCGCGACCGGCGCGAGCAGCTCGACGATGATGTCGGTGCGGTCGCCGGGCATGCACATCTCAACGCCCTCGTTCAGCCTCAGGGTACCGGTGACGTCAGTCGTACGAATGTAGAACTGCGGACGGTAACCGCTGAAGAACGGCGTGTGGCGACCACCTTCGTCCTTGGTCAGGATGTAGATGGAGCCCTTGAACTTGGTGTGCGGCTTAATCGAGCCGGGGGCCGCGAGGACCATGCCGCGCTCGACTTCGTCGCGCTTGATGCCGCGGAGCAGGGCACCGACGTTGTCGCCGGCCTGACCTTCGTCAAGCGTCTTGCGGAACATCTCGATGCCGGTGCAGACCGTCTTGCGGGTCGGACCGAAACCGACGATCTCGATTTCCTGGCCAACCTTGCAGATACCGCGCTCGATACGACCGGTGGCGACGGTACCACGACCGGAGATCGTGAAAACGTCCTCGACCGGCATCAGCAGCGGCTTGTCGATCGCGCGTTCCGGAGTCGGAATGTAATCGTCGACCGCGTTCATCAGATTCACGATGCACTGGGCATCCGGGCCCATCGGATCGCCCTGAAGGGCGTTCAGCGCGGAGCCGCGGACGATCGGGATTTCGTCCCCCGGGTACTCGTACTTCTTCAGAACATCGCGAACTTCCTCTTCGGTGATCTCAAGCAGCTCTTCGTCGGGCTGCTGGTCGCACTTGTTCAGGAAGATGACGATGGCGGGCACGCCGACCTGGCGGGCCAGGAGGATGTGCTCACGCGTCTGAGGCATGACGCCGTCGGTCGCCGCGACGACGACGATCGCGCCGTCCATCTGGGCCGCGCCGGTGATCATGTTCTTGATGTAGTCGGCGTGACCGGGGCAATCTACGTGGGCGTAGTGCCGCTTTTCGGTCTGGTATTCAACGTGCGATGTCGCAATCGTGATACCACGAGCCTTCTCTTCCGGGGCTTTGTCGATGGAGTCGAACGGGATGAACTGCGCCCCGCCCTTTGCAGCCAGTACCTTCGTGATCGCCGCGGTCAAAGTCGTCTTGCCGTGGTCGATGTGGCCGATTGTGCCCACGTTCAGGTGTGGCTTGTTACGAACGAATTTTTCCTTAGCCATGTCCGTCCCTCCCAGGGTGCGTCAAAACTGAAACATTGATCCGCGCCGTCCGGCGGCACCAGCACTACCGGAACAATCCAGAGCCATCGAGCAGAATCGAACTGCCGACCCCCTCCTTACCAAGGAGGTGCTCTACCCCTGAGCTACGATGGCACACACGCAAAAACCAAAAGAACAACGGTACGGGCCTACTTGGAGCGGGAAGCGGGACTCGAACCCGTGACCTGAAGCTTGGAAGGCTCCTGCTCTACCAACTGAGCTATTCCCGCAGATCTTCCAGATCTGAGACCACAACGTTTCAAAAAGCGCCCGAACCGGAAACTCGGTGGTGGGGGGAGGATTTGAACCTCCGAAGCCGTACGACAACAGATTTACAGTCTGCCCCCTTTGACCACTCGGGAACCCCACCGAAAAAAAGTCAATCCGCTCAAAGGACGGAGCTGGCGATGGGACTCGAACCCGCGACCTGCTGATTACAAGTCAGCTGCTCTACCTGTTGAGCTACGCCAGCAATGCAAAGAACACGCCCATTAAAAGGGCAGGCAATTTTCCACGAGACCGGGGTCTCTGTCAACAGTTATTTGGCCGCAGGCCCGTATTTCCGCACCAAACCGCCCCTATCCCGGGCGGAATGCGCGGGATTATGCGACAGAACCCCTTTCAGGTCAAGGCCGTTCGGCAATGATTTCTACAGAAACGGTGGAGAGCTCGTTCATCTGGCTGGGACGTAGAGGATCTCGATCCTGGTGCTCTTGCGCAATTCCATCACGAAATCGAGGTATCCCTTCTGAAACGCCTGCTGGGACAACTCCCATTTCACCCGGGCCCGCGCATCAACCGGATCCCGGAGGGGAACACGCCTGCGCTCCGGCACCTTCAGTATGTGAAACCCGAAGGACGACTGAACCACGTTGGAGACCTCGCCGTCGCGCAGGCCGAAAGCGGCCACTTCAAGGGACGCCTGCAGAACGCCGAGCGAAAACCATCCCACATCGCCCCCGCGGGAAGCGGATGAATCCTGGCCGTGCTGCCGGGCAAGATCCTCGAACGGGACTTCGCCACGCGACGCCTGACCGCGCACCTCGATCGCCTTCTGAAGCAGCGCCGATATCTGGTCCGGCGTCGCATCCTCGGTGATTACGAAAGCAATGTGATACAGATGAATCTCTTCCTCGGTCGTTCCGCCCTCGTACCGGGCATCGAAGACCTCCTGGACGTCAGTGTCGGAGACGCTGATGCGCGATTCGACCTTGAGTCGCAGGACACGGGACTTCAGGAGTTCACGGGCCGCCTGTCTTCGGTAACCGTCGAGGTCGTCAAATCCGAGCATCTTGACCGCGGCGACCAGGTCGTCATCGGTCCAGGAATTCTTCTTCTTGATCGTTTCGATGTGGTCCTCGACCTCTTTCTTTGTGACCGAGATCCCCATCTTGCGAGCCTCAGCGACGATAAGCCGCTCGGCAATCAGGTCGTCAAGCGCTGCCTGAAACCTGGCGGCCTCGTCTTCCTCGCCCGAACCGCCGGCCATCACGGATGAGAGGCGGTCACCGTCGTCCATCATCTTGCGCCGGACTTCCCACAACGTGATCGCGTCACCTCCGACGGTCGCGACGATCCGATCGGCCACGTATCCCGGCTCCCCTGCCTGAGACGTCGCGGCCTGAGACGACGGTGCCTGAGACGCCGGTGTCTGAGACACCGCGGTCTGAGACTCCACGGTCGGTTGTGGCGCGACGTCGTCGGCCAGGGCGGACGGAGATACCATCAGCAGAGTCGTCACGGCAGCCAGCTGCAGGGTAACAAGTATCCTCATCGAACAACCTCACCAGCGGGTACAGCGGCCAGGGACGAAGCCTCGGCCGCAAGTCCGGCCAGCACGTCCGCGTCCACGGTCACCTCGCGTCCAGCGCGCAGCGAGGCCGCCAGAGCGCGGCGGGCCTCAAGGCGTCTTTCATCAACTATCATCCCTGCGACATCCGAACTGGCCTGCTCGAACGGGATGGCAACAGCCGGCCGCTCTTCGGCCAGGAATAGAACCGACCAGCCGTCGGAGGCCTCCACCGGGCCGCCAACGGAATAGAGTTCACCAAGCATCATGGCCGACAGAACCACCGGTTCCGGCAGTCCGGCCGCGGCCGGCGCCCCCTCGTTCAGGAAACCGAGATCCTCAAGCTTCATGGCAACCCCCGGCGGAGCCAGCGGCGGCTTCACGAGGCTCCGGAAGAGATCTACAGGGTCGCCCGAAGCCTGACGTGTCAGTTCGGCTGCTCTGAAGGCCAGCCGGGCGGCCTCAAGCCGATCGGACACCAGGATCCGCAGGACCCTTTTCTGCGCCGGTCGGTTGAAGCGATCGCCATTCTGGTTGTAGACGCGCTCAAGGTCCTCCCTCGACACCTCGGCCGACCGGAATGCCGCGTCGACGTTCTCCCTCAGGTATCTGTCGACGAGATCGTGCTTGAGTTCGTCAACCACAATCGGATCGCCTGCCAACCCGCGTGCTGACGCGTCAAGTGCCAGAAGCTGATACTCGATGTATGCCTCAAGAAACTCAAGACGCCTCTCGGGCGCCTGATACCGCACCCTGACGAACATCGGCAGGGCGTCCAGGTTCGAGGTGACTTCTTCAAACATGATCGAGCGGCCGCCGATGCGCGCGACCACGGGCGAATCCTTGACCCCTTCCGCCCCTGTTGCCTCAACCGACGAACCCGAATGAGTCTTCAACAGAAGTTCCCTGTCCGGCCTGCAGCCAGCTTGAATGAACAGAAAAACCATCAGCGACGTGATGGGCAGCAGGAATGACGATGTGCGGGGTCTACGCATCGGGAAGAACCTTCGTAGAGACGACAACACGTCCAGAAAGCGCCTCCGGATGGTACAGCAACACGCAATCTCAATCAAACGCGCCGATCAATCGGGCGACATCATCGAGTCGTTCCGGGCCGGGCCGGAATCCGAAGCCGGCCATCCTCATCCTGACAGGACCGCTACCCTGCCCGCCGATGACCGACCATCCCGCGGCGGCGAAACGCGTCATGACTGCCTGAACATCCGCCGCGCGCCCCGGAGCCGACACAAGGATCACATCGTCCGAACGGATGCTGACAGATGAGAGACCGCGGGACGCCGCGGCGATGCGTATCTTCATCATCGCGATCAGATTCGCCGCTGGAGCTGGCGGGGCGCCGAAACGATCCACCAGTTCGGACGCGATATAGTCCAGATCCGCTCTCTCCGACGCGCCTGCCATTCGCTTGTAGAATCTGAGTCTGACTCGTTCCTCCGGCACATAGTCGGCCGGTATCCTGACCTCTGTGTCCAGCTTGACCTCCGGGTCGGGAGTCTCGTCCACTGACTCGCCCGAAAGCTCGCGAATCGCATCGGAGAGCATCTCCAGGAACATCTCCTCGCCGACAGCAGCCATGTGGCCGGACTGTTCCGCGCCAAGAATGTCTCCCCCGCCCCGAATCGCCAGGTCCATGGAGGCCAGATTGAAGCCGCTCGCCAGTTCGGAAAACCTCTCGATCGCCTCGATCCTCATCCTGGCTTCTCCCTTCAGGAGGCCTGGATCCCTTACCAGAAGATAACAATAAGCCTGCTCGGTGGATCGTCCGACACGACCGCGCAACTGGTACAGCTGGGCGAGTCCGAGCATGTCGGCGTCGTGGATCAGCATCGTGTTCGCGGTTCCGATGTCCAACCCTGACTCGATGATGGTGGTCGCCACCAGCACGTCGCTCTCGCCTCGCACGAAAGACGACATGACGCCCTCCAGTTCGGACGCGGACATCTGGCCGTGGCCAACGGCGATCTTCACCTCGGGAACAACCGAAGAAACCTGCCTGGCGAAGTCGAAAATATCGTGCACGCGGTTGTGAACGATGAAAACCTGGCCTCCGCGCGACTTCTCGCGCAGGATCGCCGAACGTATGATCTCCATCCCGGAACGGGCAACGAACGTCCTGACCGCCAGTCTGTCCCGGGGCGGCGTGGTTATCAGCGAAAGTTCGCGAATCCCCGACAACGCCATGTGCAGGGTCCTCGGGATCGGCGTGGCGGTCAGCGTCAACGTGTGCACTCCGATCGACATCTCACGAAGCCTTTCCTTATGAACCACGCCGAAGCGGTGTTCCTCGTCGATTATCAGAAGCCCGAGGTTCTGGAACTTCACATCGGACGACAGAAGCCTGTGCGTCCCGATCATCACGTCTACCGCTCCGGTTCGAAGACGCTGCAGGCTCTCCTTCATCTCGGAAGAGGACTTGAATCGGCTGATCGACTCAACCACAACCGGCGTATTCCTCATCCTCGCCGCGAACGTCAGCCTGTGCTGCTCGGCAAGAATCGTGGTCGGAACAAGAACCGCAACCTGGTACCCGTCCAGCACCGCCTTGTATGCGGCCCTCATCGCGACCTCGGTCTTGCCGAAGCCGACGTCGCCGCAGATGAGCCTGTCCACCGGGGAGGTCTTCTGCAGATCGTCCAGGATCTCCTCGACCGCCTTCTCCTGATCGGGCGTCGTCTCCCACTGGAACGCGGCCTCGAATTCGCGGAATTCGTTGTCTGGAGGGCTCATCGTCGGTGCCGTTGCCGACAGCCTCCTGGCATAGAGCGCCCGCAGCTTCGCGGCGATGTCTCGGGCCGCGCCCCTGGCCGCCGACCGACGTTTCTGCCACGTAGGCGACCCAAGACTGTCGAGGGGTCTGGTCTCTCCCTCGGTCGGAGGGCTGTACCTGTCCAGCAGATGCGCCCTGTCGACCGGAACGTACAGACGATCTCCGGCCCGGTACGACAGGAGCAGGCACTCCGACACGATGCCGTCGACCTCGACATCGACCATCTTCTCGAACAGTCCGAGACCGTGATCACGGTGGATAACCATATCCCCGGGCGCCAGCTCCCTGAATTCCTGGATCTTCTGAACATTTCGGCGTTCCTGCCGTCGCCGGCCGCCAATGTCCTTGACACCGAAGACCGCCTCGGATGGCACCGCGACGACCCCGAACATCTCGATCCCGAATGGAACCCGGCACCTGCCGACCGCGGTCTGAACCGAATGACCGGCCTTCATCAAGGCCGTCATTCCATTCCCGGGCGCCTGCTGCGGCTCAAGCCCCTCGGCCTCGAGTATCTGTCGGACACGCCTGGCCTCACCCTCGGACGGGGCCAGCACCAGGAGTCCTCCACCCTCTTCGACCACGCGGACAGAAAGCGTGCGAAGGGCGGTGACGCGCTCGGAGACCGGTGCCTCGGAAGCGGTGGCCAGCACCATCTCACGCGAAAAAACCTCGTGATGCTGAGCTCCCAGAATGCCACCGCCAGCCTCCAGGGAAAGCAGCAGGGTTCCCGGACGGGACTCGAGCCTGGTTATCAGTTCCGAGCCGGTGCAGGTAAGGCTTTCGGCAGGCGCCGCCAGGTTTGAATCCGGATCGACAGCGGACTTGTTACGTTGTCCTGAACGACGGCCACGAACCCGCCCCGGGATGGAGGAGTACAGGCCACGAAGTCTTTCCAGTTCGGCATCCGCCGCTGCCGCGCATCCATCCGGGTCCACCACGATCACCGCGACGTCTTCACCGGCATAGTCGATCGGAAGATCCAGCGCTTCATGGAAAAACGGAAGCATCCCGGCAAAGCCTGCTGGGGCACGCCCCTCGGCTATCTGGTTCTCGATCCCCTGAATGTGGGCGGATGGAATTCCCTGTTCGGCGGCCGCGTCCCTGATCCTTATTCCCGCCTCCCTCAGGGAAGATGGCGACGAGGGAACCTCCCAGACCGGCACTATCCATGCGTGGTCGGCGTTGCGCCTGGTACGCTGGGTAGCGGGATCGAAGAATCTGACAGACTCCACCGCGTCGAAGTCGACCTCGATCCGGAAAGGGTCGTCGTGCATGGGAGAGTAAATGTCCAGGACCGAATTACGCACCGCGTACTCGCCGACCTCGGCGACCGTGGACGTGCGTCGGTATCCCGCGCCCGCGAGCATCGCCGCAATCGAGTCGATTTCAAGCTCCCTGCCGACTTGAATGCGGCCAATGCCCTCGCAGAACGACTCGAACGGCATCACCTTCCTGGCCGCAGCGGACGCGTCCATGACCAGCACGAACACATCCTCGGCAAGGCTGCAGGTCGCCAGCGCGCCGAGTCTGGTGGCGCTGATAAAGGGACTCTCGATGACCGGTTCCCACGGAGATGTGTCAACAACCGGCCACCTCGGGAAATCACAAGGCACCGGTCCGTTCTCAAGAAGAAACCTTGTAAGGCCTGAGATGCGCTCGACAAAGGTCGAAGTGGGGGCTACGACGATCGCCGGACGACCGGTATAGGAAACCGTGAGAGCGGCAAGCACCGCCGCGTGCTCGGCATTGCCCGCGTTCGCGCGGGCCGCCGAAGTCGCCTGGGAGTCCAGCAGAGTCTTCAGCGCTGGCGGCATCATCGCGTCGGGAATGTTGGATGCGTTCATAGCAAGCAGTACTTATTCAAGACGAACCGGCGGTCACTCGTGCCGGTAATCGATCACATCAATCATGTCGCGACCGTACACCCCTGACAGTGGTTCAAGAAGTGCCGCGCTGTCCCCGACCACGACTGAAACCATGTCCGAAGGCCTGAAGTGCAGTCCCAGGGCATGGTTCACAGAAGCCGGTGTCTGCGCCGATACTTTTTCGACAAACCTTGATGACAACCCGGCCGGCCGCCTGAATATCAGATCTGCCACCTCTTCGTCGGCGCGCTTCCGAACCGTCTCGATGCGGAACGGATACTGCCTGACAAGGTTGTTGACCGCCGACTCGACCTCATCCTCGCGCAGCCCGCCGACGGCGCATTCGCCGAACAGCCTTCCCGCCAGTTCGACCGCTGGAGCGACATCCCTGGTTTCGGGGAAGAACCGCATCGTCAGGGTTCCGCTGTCTCGACCGGCGGAGATGCCGGACGACACTCCGTATGACCAGCCGCGTTTCTCGCGAATCTCGGTCACCAGCCTGGATGTGAAATTTCCGCCGAAAGCCGTGTTGCCGACCAGGACGCCGAACAGTTCAGGACAACTCCAGGAAATTGAGGAATGTCCCATCACGACCTGAGCCTGGGTGCGGCCCGGCTTATCGACGATCAGCAGGCGACCGGCGTTCTGCACGACCGGTTCAAGGGAGGGCGCGACGAGACACGGACCGGGCTCCATTTGACCGGTTACCGTGTCAAGGAACTGGGCTGCCTCATCCGGCGTTATCGCGCCCGAAAGCACGACGACCACATTCCCACGCACGAAGTGAGTCCTGTAGTAGTCCCGACAGTCCTGAACTCCAAGCTTCGAAACGGTCCGATAGAAACCGCCCGACGGTCTTCCATCCCTTCCATCGCCATAAAGATATCGGTAGAAATGGTGACGGGCGAGTTCGGAATCGTCGTTGACCAGATTCCTGATGTCCTCCAGGGCCAGCGCCTTGGCGACGTGGACGCCGTTGCGGACGCCGCCCGATGCGA
>CAZNJW010000002.1:0-9473 GCA_964573455.1 uncultured Anaeromyxobacteraceae bacterium
CGATCGTCGGCCTCTACCGCTCCTACAAGGGCGGCCACCGCATCAACGTCTCCGGCCGGCACGGTCTGCCAGCCAATCCTGAGTCTCTCGGAATTGATGTCGACATCGATCTCGGTTACTTCCGCCACGGCGTCGCGCACCGCCGGAACGTCGCACCCGGGAACGGGATGCGGCTCGATCGGTCCGTAATACGAAAGACAGAGTTCCAGTGCCGCCTCGAACGTGCAGTCTCCCACGATGACGAGAATCGCGTTTCTGGGCTGGTAGTAGTGTCCGTAGAAGCGCAGGCAGTCATCCAGCGTGATCGAGTCGATGTCCTCGAACGTGCCGAGTGTCGGACTGCCGTACGGGTGCCCCGGAAACAGCCGGGCGAACAGGGCCTCCTCAATCAGGCCGTCGGGGTCGTTGTCGACCCGGTAGTGACGCTCGCTTCTGACAACATCACGCTCGGATTCGAGCTGCTCCGAGTCCAGAATCAGGTTCCGCATGCGGTCGGATTCGAGATCAAAAGCCAGTTCAAGGGCCGCGGAAGGAAGGTTCTCGTAGTAGAAGGTCCAGTCAAGCCAGGTGGCCGCGTTGTTCTGCGCCCCGGCCTCTTCGAGCAGCCTGTCGAACTCGCTGTGACCGAAACGCCTGGTGCCCTTGAACATCAGATGTTCGAAAAGGTGAGCTATCCCGCCGGGAAAACCGCACTCGTTGACCGTCCCGACGCGGAACCAGCTCTGAAAGGAAACCAGTGGCGCCGAGTGATCCGGTTCAAGAAGCACTTCAAGCCCGTTATCGAGGCCAAAATGGACTACATGGCCGCCACCGTCCGTGGCGATCACGTCGATCAACCGCGCCACGTGATGACCGGGGTGCCGGCATGATGCTTCTGCGGCCAGTTCCCGGTAGCGGCCGGCCAGGTCTTGTGCTTCGTCCACGGTCACTCATCACACCGGACAGACAGACGCGCGAGGATACTACGAATAGACCGCGATGCGTCGAGAATCAGACGGAATGTCGCGATCAGCCGTTGTGATCCGCCGCGTCGCCTCCGGTCGGGTCGAGGTTCGGCGCGTCCGCGAATGGCTCGCTGCCCCGGCCAAAATCAGGCCTGTAATAATCCTGGGCCGACAGGTCCTGGACCAGCGCGTTGTCGAAACCGAGGCGCACGGCATGTGCGACCACACGTTCATATTCTGACGCCGAGACACGCCGGGAAAGCAATGGATTCAGCATCGCGCGGCTTGTTGGAAAGTACTGGGACATAATGGCTATCTGAACGTCCGTCCCGAGGTTTTTTGCGATGAAGTCCAGTGATTCCCGCACACCCGCCATGTCGTTTGGCAGCACCAGAAGACGAATGATCATGCCACGCGTGATCACGCCGTCGTCCCGCCGCACGCATACCGTTCCCGTCTGACGCGCCATCTCGACGATCGCAGCCCTGGCGACATTGACGTAATCGGGCGCCGAGGAACACTCGTCCGCGGCTGCCGAGTCCGAATAGCGCAAATCGGCAAGCCAGACATCCACGATGCCTTCCAGCAGCTCCAGGGTCGCCACCGACTCATAGGAAGACGTGTTCCATACGATGGGAAGATTCAGTCCGGCGCGGGTGGCGCGGGCAATCGCACCGACCGCGTGCGCGGCCGTGTGGGAAGGCGTGACCAGGTTGATGTTGCAGCAGCCGCGCGACTGCAGTCCGAGCATGGCCGACGCGATCAACTCGATGTCGGCGTGGTGGTCGACCGGGCCCGATTGCGCCTCGCCCTGACTTATCTCAAAATTCTGACAGTAATGGCAGCGAAGGTTGCATCCACGGAAGAACACCGTCCCGGACCCGCCAGGACCCGAGATCCCTGGTTCCTCGCCAAAATGTGCGGTTGCGGCGGACACGACGGCGGATGCCGAACCACAGACACCGACTTCGCCCGAAAGGCGATTCACACCGCAGCCCCTTGGGCAGAGATCACACCTGCCAAGCATGTCCAGAAGTCTTTCTGCCCTGTTGTTCAGTTCACCCGACGCGAGCATCTGAAAACGTCCCATCATCCAGCCTGGCCAAGTCTGGCGAGAAGAGGGATTAGCCTTGAAAAGGCCTCCCCGCGATGAGAAAGCGCGTTCTTCCGGTCGCGCGGAATCTCGGCAAAAGTCAGACCCAGTTCATCAACGAAAAAGAGCGGATCGTACCCGAAACCGTCAGCGCCCCTTGGTTCGTCGATAATCCTGCCTTTCACGCGTCCCGTAGCCTTGAACAGTGTCCAGCCGGACGGCACCCCGGGGTGGTCACACACCAGCTCCACGCCATCGACCGGTTCGCCCGCGGCGCGCGCGAGCATCTCCGGAACGAGCAGTGCCGCGGTGCAGACAAAAGCGGCCGAACGATCCGGCACGCCCTTGAGCAATTCGAGCAGCCTGAAGTTGTTCGCGGCGTCGTCATGAGTCGGGCCGGCAAATCTGGCGGACATGACGCCCGGCATCCCGTTCAACGCGTCCACCTGCAATCCCGAGTCATCGCCGACTGCCATCAGGCCTGAGGCAACGGCAACGGAAGCGGCCTTGATAACGGCGTTATCCAGGAAGGTCTGGCCGGTCTCCTCGGGGAGAGAACGCAGGCCGAAATCCACGGGCGACAGAAGATCAACCCCGACGGGCCTCAGGATTCCAGCGACTTCGGCCCTCTTTCCGTTATTGAAACTAGCGAATACCAGTCGCATTGATTAACCCCGGATTCCGTTCATCTGAGCGTCGCCCTGACCTCGGCGGTCCCTCGAACGGTGCCATCCCGCCGATCCACGAAGTCGACGTGTCCAAACCATGTGGCATCCGGCGGGATCGCGGCGGGAACCGAATCCGCGGTCACGTGGACGTTCTGACTGATCCCCGGGTACAACCTGACCAGCCGGTTGCCGTCCACGGTACCCACCAGACCAATTGGCGATGAGGCGAAATACCGGATCGTCATCGCGACCGGGATCTCCGGACCGCCCGACGCCAGTCCACCTCGAATCTCAAGCCGGTAGTCCACCTGCCCCTTACCCTGCGCGCCTGGCACCGAAACAGTGACCCTGCGCTGCGAGAATCCCGAGCTGACCACTGCCTTGCCGGAGGAATCGAGGACGCTGACCGCTATATCGGTGAAACGGTTGTACTCCGTCGAAGGAAGTTCCAGTTCGATTTCCACCCTCGCGACATCGTCACCGGCTGAAAATCCCTCTTCGTGGGATGCGCTCCTCATGTACAGCATCCGTTCAATCGCGAACCCTTCGACCCGACCCTCGACGTTCCCGATGAAGGCGTCTCCCATGTTGTTGATCACGTCGAGCATCGACCAGGGCGCCTTGCCCGGTTCAAGTTCAAACCAGTCCAGCGTGGACACGTCAAGCATGTAAAAACTGAGGTCGATGTCCAGCAGGGCATCCTTTCCGACATCGGCGGCTATGACGATCTCGCATGTGCCGTGGTCGATCATGGCAGAAAGCGGCGCCGTGGCGTCAACCCTGCCTCCCGCAGGCCTGTCCACCATGCCCGACAAGGGCGCCACGGGATGTCCATAACCGTCGTAGACGACAACCCTGGCACGGGTGGCGGAATCGCCCGCCGCGCGCGCCTTCAAGCCGATCATGCCCGCACCCGGGGGAATGACGAACGGGATCCGCTTCACGTCCCCGCGCCCGACCTTCATCGCCTTGAAAGAAATCACGTTTACACCGGCATCCGGACGGGCGGGCCACGGCACCACGGCGGTCACCGGGAAGCTGAACGAGACTCCCGATGGCGACACGCCCCGAACCTGCGCAACGTGAACGCCCGGTCCGGGAAGATACCTGTCCTCGACCCATGTATCGAAACGTGCCTCACCGTCACCCCGCATGTGCACGGAGCGCTTCGAAAGCCCCACCCAGCGGGCATCGGTCGAGAGGGTGAAACGGCCGAACCAGGCCGCGCGAGAGTTCTCGTCCGCCAACTTCGAAAACACCGGCTTCAAATAGACAGTGGCAGGGCTGTCTTTTGTCGGAAACCAGCCGCCGGCCCTCCAGAATGCCGCCCCGCCCTTCCTGCCGCCAAGAGTCGGAACATCAACCGAGACCTTCATATGCTGAACGGCGGATCCTTCACCGCGCGCCACAGACCCGGCGAATGAACGCCAGGCCGCGGGAACGTCGGCCAGGCCGGCTCCACAATCCAGAGCGGTCCAGCCGGACAGCGGCCTTGCCGTATCGCGCAGAGCCCTCATCACCATTCCTGAGTTCCAGGCAGCGTCCGGGTACTTCTTCAGCATCGCCGAGAGGATCAGGGCCGCGGCCCCGGCAACCTGAGGTGAAGCCATGGAAGTACCGGCCATAACATCGGAATCAAGCCAGCCCGGAACCGTGGAAGCCGCAATGCCTGGTGCGGCGATGTCCGGCTTGGCTATCTCGCCACCACGCGACGAAAAACCGAAAACCTTGATTCCCGGAAGATCACGAACGCCCACGATCTCGGCTGCGTTCGATGGAGTCAACAGGGCGGCGACGCTCAGCACGCCGCTCGATGCCGCCGGGGTTCCGACCGTTGACAGTCCCGGGCCGAGATTTCCGGCCGATGTCACGATAACCACATGAGGATTTCCGACCGCGAACTCGTCGCAGAACTGATCGATCTCGGAGTACCCCTCGATTTCTGATCCTATTCCGTAGCTGAGATTGACGACCACGGGAGTGTTGTTGCGCCGCCCCCAGTCCGCCGCATACTCAAGAGCGGCCTTCATGCTGCCGGTGACCGTCGCGCTTCCACCCAGACCGTTGTGGCCGATCTTGAGCGACAGAACTACCGCGCCTGGAGCAATCCCGTCGAATCCTTTCTGACCTGCTATTCCGTAACCGGCAGCGATCCCGGCCACATGCGTGCCGTGTGCTCCGGTTGCCATGTGAAAGTCGACCTTGATCAGGTCGGATCCGGCCGGATCGATGTTCACCGCCGCGGAAAGCGGTCGTGCGCCTTCACGACCCTCGGCGCCTCCGAACTTCAGCACCTGGCGCGATTTCTCAAAGGTCTCTATCGCGGTTGAGTCCGAGACATCCCCATCGCCATCGTGATCCACCAGGGCACGGTATCCACCGTTACCGTCGCCGATCACCACAACCACGAAACGGCCGTCACTCCGACCATCGCCATTCAGATCCGGAACCGAGCTGCGCGAAAAGGACGATTCCTCAAGCACCCCGGCCCAGACCTGACCTTGTTGTGAACCGGGAACACCCGAGACCTTGAAGCGTCCCGTGTCTATGACTCCGTCCGGACCGGGATTCACCCTGGCGCACTGAACCAGCCCCTCCCCGGTAAAATCGCGCGCCACGACGATCTTCGGCCCCCCCGTTGGTGTGACGGTCAGACCTTGAAGGCCCGTATCCACTCCGCAATCAAGCACCGCGATGGCAATGCCGCTGCCATCCGCCCCGGGCATCTCCGTGCGGAAAGCGTCGGCGCGGATGGTCGAGGAGTCCAGAATCCCGTCGAACAACGGATCGGCGACGGCACTGGAGGCGGACAGCAGGAACCATAAAGCGAACGCCGTGACACGGCCATGACATTTGTTCATCGCAGAATTCCTCCCGGGGACGGCGGAATTGTATCACGGGTATCGCCGGGCTTCGACGGTCAGCGGGAACAGGTTCCGCCGTTTCCCGCGTTGAACAGCTGATTGAGCATGTTCATGGCCGGCACACCCGGATAACACAGATAGCCCATGCTGTTACAGATCGTCTGGTAATGTGAAAGCTGTATGCCATCGTCGACGAGCTCAACAGACAGCACGGGCAGGCCGGCGGCCCTGAACGCATTGAGAGAGGCGAGGATTCCGGTCAGTTCGCCAGCAGGTTTCACATAACCGCCAGCGAACATGGCCTGGTGAACCGCGACGCCATCCGCGACACCGACCAGTTCATCCCCCTTCTCGATTCCAATGGGATTCACGACGACCACAAGGAAGTCTGGCGATATCTCCCGCCCCCTTCCCGCCACGTGCCGCAACAGCCCCGACATCTTGATGGAGGCCGTCTGATCGGGCAGCAGGGAAGCGATTCCGGCGTCAATGCCGTCCACATAGATACCATCAAATCCGAGACTGGCGATTCGCTCCACGGCAGAGTCGACCCTGCCGGCCAGAAATGCTGCCCAGTCCGCGGAATCAACACTCGGCACACTGCCATCCGGGGCCGCAACACTGGTCGGGATAAACACGGCCGGCACACAGGAGCCGTCGGCCGCGTCAGCAGAGAAAACCGGTCGCACCGGTTGCGGACGGCCTATGTCCAGGTGGGCCAGCACGATTCGGTCGCCTCCGGGATGTCCCGGTCTTGAACGCAATGACTCGACCTGTGCCGCGTCCATCTCGCCGCACTGGTTCGAACCACTCATCCAGTCGATCACGATCACGTCGGGGTCGGCAGCAATGACCTGTTGAACCGACAGACGGCTGTAAAGAACCGCAAATGAACGTGCCGCCGCAAGACGACAGGATGGCCGTGCGGCAGTCGCCGGCTCAAGTTCTGTCCGGGTAACGGACGACCACGGGCTGCACGCCACCACGGACAACGTCATCAGCAGACAGATCGCTGGCAGTAGCTTTGTTTTCATCAACGCTCCCGATACACAGAGATGATGGTGTCTTCCAGAATGGGCATGGGGGAAACCGGGAACTACTCGACCTTTCCACCCTTCTCGGTCAACTTTTCAATAAGCCCGCCGAAATCGATGTCGTCGGTCGTCTTGACCAGATTCGCCATGCGAGCCTGAACACGCGAGAAGATCGCCGCCTTGTAAACCTCGGACTCGAGCATGGCCACCGGGCCCATCTGGAACTCCACCAGCGACGTGGTTGGAGCCCTGAAAAGATCGCCCGACACCATATCCTTGACGCCGTACTCAATCTCGGCCGCCTCTTTGTCCAGCGGTTCATTGGAAACGAGCGTGACCCAGCTTCCTGAATTCCAACGCTCGCCGTTGTCCTTGGTGAGGGGGCGAATCAGCATGACACTGGTCTTCGCGTCCGGCTTCTCCATGGCAGAGACCTGATCGAGTGTCAGGCCCTCGTACGCCAGGATGCAGGTCTCATCGTGCAGACGCTTGACCGCATCGACAAGAGCGAGAACGTCGTACGACATGTCGGCGTTGAAGACGACCTTCTTGAACGCACCCTGGACCGTGTAGACCGGAGCAACCGAACAGTACTTCTTCGCGCGTTCAATGTAGGCGGTAAGTTCGGTTCTGGCCTTCGACACGGATTCGCGGTCGTTGGAGTCGGCCTTGTTCATGATGTCCAGGATACGCCGGCTGTCCTCGACGTGACTGGTCACGACATCCATCACCAGGTCGCCACTGGCGGATGCAACCGGCGTGGTCTTTATGAACTCGAGCTGATGGGATGCCTCCTGAACCTGATAGCTGGCCAGCTTTCTGGTCGAGGACGCCATTCCAACCACACCGCCGATCAGCAGCGCGCCGATGGCCACGCCCACGATCGCCAGAATCATCAGACCGGACATCTTCCTGGCGCCTTCCCCGGGTTCCTCGGTCGCGGACGCCTGCACGGATGACGGCGCGGATGCAGACGCCGGGGCTGGCGCTGCGGCGGACTGCTCGGGCTGCGCGGTCTGTGCGGCCGGAGCGGCCGGCTTCTTGTCGGTCAGGCTCAGTCCAAGCCTGGCCTTCAGATCATCATGAGCCGTCGGCTTCGCGCCGGATTCCGGATTCTGACCGGTGGGGTTGCTGTCATCGCTCATATCTGCCTCCAATAATCAAAACACAACGTCAACGCCTAGACGGACCTTGAACAGATTCCCCGGCCCCGAGCCGTCGGGCGCGGCAAAGGCGTCACCGGGCCGGCACCAGCCACCAGTCACCCCGAGCTTGACTGCCAGGGTCTTCCAGATGGCCGGGGTCGTGTAGTAGACGCCTGCGTCCACTTCAACACCCAGGTCACGCGACGCGGGACCGCCGCCAAACGACAGCGGATAACCGCCGTTCATCAACGAATTATAGTATGAAGCGACCGGACTTAAACCCCTTGCCCACAGGAAACCCAACCTTATGTCGAGTCCCTTGACCGGATACACGCGAAGCTGCGGGTGGACGTACAGGGCGTTTGTAACAGCGCCGTTCGTGACCGAATACTCCCAGCCGTCCCGTGGTTGGTAACCGATCGCCTGATCGGACGCCCGCGCGGCGGACCAGGCGGAAGAGCGTCCCAGAACGTCCTGGAAGAGAATCATTCCAACCTGATACGACGGATCGAACGAGAAACCGTACTCGTGTTCGTCGCCGCTGTCCGAGTCGCCTGAGGCAAGACCGAGTTCCAGCGACAGATCCAGACCTTTCTGGAATCCCTTCACGGTCCCGAATGGATGGCCATAGGTTGCTCTGGCGACCATGCCCCATCCGAGGATGTCCGCGCCATCCGGGGCGAGAGGATTGATCACCCTGGTCGAACTGCCGGCCGACAAGGCTGCCTCGACCTCGAGAGTCAGCGAATCGCCGGTGGAAAAGTGCAGTGAGTGCCTTGAAAAGAGGTCGGTGGTCGTCACTTCGACACGATCGCCGTTTGCGTACTTCTGCCAGCGGTAATTCACGTACACGCCGGAGAACGTGCGCCAGAAGCCATTCTCGGGATTGTGATCAAAATACAGTGCGGTCGTGAAACCGTAGGCGCCGTCGGAGTCCATCAGATCGGCCATGTCGTCCTTGAAGACGACGTCTCCGGCGACCATCACATGGAACGCCTGTGCGGCGGCGTCCTTGAAGAAATGCGAAAATGGCCGGCAGTCGAATGAAAGCCTCTCGATCAGGTCGCCGCCCAGGTTGTCCGTCCAATCCCTGACGGTCGGACGTCCAGGGTTGAAAACCATGCCCAGACCCCAGTCGGCGGCTATCTGTCCAACATCGAGCCGGCCCGCGATACTGGTCCAGGATATCTTCAGCTCACGCAGCATGGACCTTCCGGTCCAATCGTTTTCGTCACGCGGAAAAAGCAGGGCGGAAGCGGCGGCATCGCTGGTGCTGCCAGCAAGCTGCCCCCCGAGCAGATCGACGTCGATGAAAAGTTCCACGCGCTCGTCGACCACCGATACTTCACCGGCGTCCGACCCGGAAACCACACCCGCCGCGACATCATCCGGAACCTGTTCCGTGACGTCGCCTTCAGTCTGTGCCGTATCTGCCGTCACTGCGGTCGGTGTTTTGTTCTTCTGCCAGAGAACCAGAGTCGGACGGAGGTTCAAACGATGGTCAAGCTGGTGCTTCAAACCGTCACCGCCGCCAGTGCCGTCCATGTCGAACAGTGGCATGTATGTGTAGTGGAGTTGGTACGAGCCCTCAAACTTGACCCTTTTCGAGCTGATCAACTTCTGAAGGGCACCAGGTTCCTTGTGTGGTTCCTCACCGACGACCACAGCTGTGCCGGTGACTTGATCATCCGAAGGCGGGACTTCCGTTTCGGAAGGGCGAATGTC
>CAZNJW010000002.1:9573-53174 GCA_964573455.1 uncultured Anaeromyxobacteraceae bacterium
TGCCGGTGACTTGATCATCCGAAGGCGGGACTTCCGTTTCGGAAGGGCGAATGTCGTCGGCCCCTACGGTTTCAGGTTCCTGCGCCGGTTCCTGTTCCTGCGCCGGTTCCTGTTCCTGCGCCGGTTCGGAAGGGCGAATGTCATTCGCCCCTACGGTTTCGGGTTCCTGCGCCTCCACGTCCGCAACCGCCGTCGGCTCCTCAGCGGCCTGCACGGAGGCCGGAACCATCGACAGGAGCGGCAGGACGGCAAGCGTTATAGCCAGGAACGTTCTGAAAGTCACGGGGCCTCCCGAACCGGCAACATGCCGGTGAATCGAGCAATCTCAGCCTGGATACGGCAAATCAGGCGCCGCGCGAGGCGTTTTTGTATACCCCGTCGACGATCTCGCGTACCTCCTTGTGGAAGGCAGGCAGCTTTGACAACTCGAACTCCCAGGCGATGTTATCCATGATGCGTCTGACAGCGTAGGCACGAGGGTAGTTCAGCCGGCAGAAGAGGTTGGCTCGCTGTTCAACTTCAAGCCGTCCCAGCTCCTGTGGACGACCCTCCAGTTTCTTCAGGAACTGCCGATTAACCTTCGGAATCATGTAATCGAACGGCATATTATGCGTCCACCCGCTTTCAGACAGCGGGATTATCGACTGCCGCCCGACATGTGTCAACGTCTGCCGGACAGGGCTTGGAGCACAGCGTCCGACACGCGCTCAAGGTTGGCATCGGACAGTTCGGGATACACTGGAAGCGAAAGCACCTCGCTTGCAGCAAGCTCCGCGTTCGGACAATCACCCGGCCTTCCGCCGAGACCACGGAAGCACTCCTGAAGATGCAGACAGCGCGGGTAGTAGATGGCGTGCCCGATTTCCGCGGCCTCGAGCGCCGTGGCAACATCGTCGCGGATCCCGGGAAAACGGACGGTGAACTGGTTGAAGACATGCCCGTCCGAATCATCAATCCACGGCAGAACAAGCTGCCCGGCCTCGTGCGCGCCGGCCAGCCTGGAGAAATAGCTTTGCGCATGTGCGCGCCTGGCCTGAATCCAGCCGGGAAGGTATTCCAGCTTGGCCAGCAGAATCGCGGCCTGTATCTCGTCGAGGCGGAAGTTGCCACCCACGATTGGGTGGAAGTACTTTGGCCGCGCGCCATGATCGCGAATCTGCGCGAGCCTGTCGGCCAGACGACAATCGTCGGTCACGACCATACCGGCATCGCCGGCAGCGCCAAGGTTCTTCGAAGGGAAGAACGAAAAGCAGCCCATGAGACCCATTCCACCCGCCGGACGCCCCTTGCGTGACGCCCCGAACGCCTGTGCCGCGTCCTCGATGACCGGGACCCCCCTGGCATCGGATACGCGAAGGATGGCTTCCATGTCGGCGCACTGCCCGAACAGATGGACAACGATGATCGCTTTCGTACGGACCGAGATTGCCGCATTCAGGCAACCAGGATCGATGTTGAAGGTCGCCGGGTCGATATCAACGAAGACCGGACGTGCGCCGAGCCGATGGATGACCCCTGCCGTGGCGAAAAACGAAAAGGCCGTGGTCACGACCTCGTCACCAGGTCCGACGTCGAGAGCCATCAACGCCATCAGAAGCGCGTCGGTTCCGGAAGAAACTCCGATGGCGCGGGCAGTGCCGCACCTGGACGCGCAAACGGACTCGAATTCAACAACACGTCTGCCCAGAATGTAGCGACCGGAACGCAGCACATCCAGAACGGCCGCCTCGACAGCGCGGGCAGTGGTCCGATGCTGCGCCTGAAGGTCAAGCATTCCTACCCGCATGTTCTCTCCCGGACGACCAGCCCGGCCGACGTCATCTGGTAGCGCGCACCGCAGATACCGCGATCGCCGGACGAGGCATCGCAAACCGCAAGGCCCTCGCGAAAACTCAGGCGATGGCCGCACTCGCAGACCCAGCCGATAATCCGTGCCGGATTTCCAACGACCATCGCCCAGGCGGGAACATCCTCAACCACAACGGCACCGGCTCCGACAAAACACCCCTCGCCCAGTTCGTGCCCGCAGACAATCACCGCGCCCGCACCTATCGATGCATGATTTCCCACCAGAGTCGCCTGGAACCGTTCGTGCCTTCGAATCGCCGCCCTGGGCAACGGGTATGACAGATTGGTGAAGGTCATCGAAGGCCCGCAGAATACGAAATCTCCAAGAGTCACGCCGTCGTACACGCTGACGTTGTTCTGGATGCGGCACCCCTGGCCGATCACCGCGGATCCGCCGACAAAAACATTCTGGCCGAGACTGGTGCCATCGCCGATCCTGGCGCCGGCCATCACATGGCTGCCATGCCAGATTCGCACACCCGGTCCGATGCCGGGATCCACGAACCCGTTTTCCGGCGTCTCGCCGTCCACGAACGCGGAAGGATGAACAAAATACGGTTTATCCAAACCAGACCTCCCGCCTCACGCCCTGATCACCCTGGGATGCGGCCGGCGATAGACACCCCTGGTGTCGACGATCAGTTGTGCCGTCTGAAGAAGCTCATCCCAGTCGACTGCGTCATGCTCCGTTGAAACGACGACCGCGTCGAAGTCGCCAGCCCGGTCAAGCCCGACACTCTCACGGCCCATGAACCTGGAATACTCGCGGGATGGCGGGATCACCGGTATGTGGGGGTCGTGATACGCCACAACCGCGCCCTGCCGCTCGAAAAGATCCATCAGCCGGTAGCTCGGGCTTTCGCGCGCATCGTCCATGTTCTTCTTGTAGGCCAGGCCGATGATCAGGATCCTGGCGCCGGCCAGGCCACGTCCCATCCGCGAGAACGCCTCCATCGTCCGATTGACGACATAGGCCGGCATCGATCTGTTCACCTGACCCGCGGTCTCGATGAATCGGGAGTACACCTCGTACTCCCTGGCCTTCCACACCAGATAGAATGGGTCGATCGGGATACAGTGGCCGCCAATGCCCGGGCCGGGAGTAAACTTCATAAATCCGAACGGTTTGGTCGCAGCGGCGTCGATGACCTCCCATACGTCGATGCCCATCCGGTCGAACACTACCTTCAACTCGTTCACCAACGCGATATTGACCGCCCTGAACGTGTTCTCAAGGATCTTCGCGGCCTCGGCGACCCTGGTTGAGCTTACCGGCACGATCCGGCGCATCACCGATCCGTAAAGCGCCTCGGCCGCGCTTCGCGCGTATTCGCAATCGGCGCCAACGATCTTCGGGATCGTCTCGCACTCGAATTCGGGATTGTTCGGGTCCTCGCGTTCCGGAGAAAAGGCAAGCCAGAAGTCCCGGTCCGCGACCAGGCCGCTCGACTCCTCGAGGACCGGTTTCATCACTTCAACTGTGGTGCCGGGATAGGTGGTCGACTCGAGCACGATCAGTTGGTCCTGCCTTAGATAAGGTCCCATCTGCCTGCACGACCCGACCACGAAACTCATGTCCGGTTCCAGATTCTGGTTCAGCGGGGTTGGCACGCACACGAGGATCGCGTCGCAGCAGGAGACCCGGGCAAAATCCGTGATCGGCTCGAACCCTCCAGCGACCAGGCGCGCTATGACCTCATCAGGAATGTGGCGGATGTAGGTTCGACCGGACGCAAGTTTTTCGACCTTGGCAGCGTCAGTGTCGAATCCCAGAACCTTGAAGCCCTTTCTGCAGAAGACCTCGGCCAGAGGCAACCCGACGTAGCCCAGGCCGATGATGCCCACCACGGCCTTTCCCGATTCGATCCTTTCCACCAGGCCCATGCAAAAACCTCACTGTCCTGCTTGAAGCCTGACTGAACGCCCCTCTCCGGAGGCCTGGCCAATCGCCAGGATCAGGCGCACCGACTTTCTGCCCTCTACCCCGTCCGGGCATTCAGCATCGCCGCCGTTGATGGCCGAAACCACTCGTCGATAGTACCCGGTGTGTCCGTGACCGTAAACGGTGGGTGGAACGTATCCCGAATCTTTCACTCCCGCATCCATTTCGTCGGCGTCGGCGAAATCCCATGTAGTGATTCGATTGAGCGCGATCCCGCCGATCCGGACCGTTCCCGTCGTCCCCATCAAGGTCAACGAACCTTCGAGATTCGCTGGATAGACAAGCATTGTCGTGTTGATGGAAGCGATCGCGCCGCCCGCGAACCTGACGGCCGCGCTCCCGGTGTCGGGAGACTCGATCCTGCGGGCCAGAGTACCGGTGATCGCCGACACCTCGACCGGCTGGCCCATGATCCACTGAACCAGGTCCACATAGTGCGACGCCTGATTCATGAACGCTCCGCCGTCCAGCGCCAGCGAGCCCCGCCATGAAGCCTGGTCGTAATATTCCTGTGGTCTCGTCCAGAACACGTTCGCCTGGGCGAACAGAAGACGACCGAACCGCCCTTTGTCGATGGCCTGGCGCATCAGCGCTACTGTGGGATTGAACCTGTTCTGAAGCACCGTGAAGAGCATGCGGTCGTTGGCGCGACAGGTTTCAATCAGACGATCGATCGATTCCAGATCGGTGCCGACCGGCTTCTCGCAAACCACATGACACCCGGCAGCAGCCGCCATAATGCCGTGCTCGGGGTGCAGGCCGGACGGGGTACAAATCGACACGCAGTCCAGTCCGCCATGTGCCAGCATGGTGCCGAGATCGTTGAAGAATGGGACGCCACCCGCCCGCGCAGCGGCCTCGCGAGCCCGGGCCGGATCGATGTCGCAGACTGCCGCGACCACGGCAGACTCCGGACAGGACATTATCGCGTCTATATGAAAGGCTGATATCCGGCCGCAGCCGACGATCCCGAAACGAATCCTGCTCGAACCCACGACGCACCCCCAGAGGGGACGAAGCAGAGAAACTACTTCTTTTCCCCGTCCTTGCCGTCGCCGTCGGCATCCTCGTCGAGACTTTCCCCCTTCATCCCTTTCTTGAACATGTGGATTCCCTTCCCCAGACCGCCGAGGGCCTTGGGAAGCCGCGTGGCGCCGAACAGAACCACAAGAACCAGCACCACCAGCAGGATCTCCTTGATGTCGACATTGCCCATGTTGTTCCTCCGGGCCGCTATTCGGCCAGCAGCCTCTCGATCTCGTCAAGTGTCGAGGCGAACAGATCGAAGGTGGCGAGCATAGCATCGGTTCTGGTCAGGTCCACCCCGGCCTTCTGCAGGGTCTGGACCGGGAAGTCCGAATTCCCGGCGCTCAGGAATGAAAGATAGCCGGCCAGTTCCGCAGATCCCCCTTCGCGCACCGCACGTGAGAGCGCGATTGCCGACATGAGGCCGGTTGCGTACTGGAAAACATAGAAGTTGTAGTAGAAGTGCGGGATGTAGGCCCACTCCCATCCATCGTCCGGTCCAATCGTGAACTCCGGCCCGTAGTATTTCCGGACCAGTCCGCCGTATATCTCCGCCAGTTTGTCGGAAGTCAGCGCGCCGCCCTTCTCGACCTCCTGATGGATCAGCAGTTCGAACTCCGCGAACATCGTCTGCCGGAAAACAGTCGTGCGGATATTCTCAATGCGCTTGTTCAGGAGGTAGAGTTTTTCTTCCTTGGTGGTGGCGTTCTTCAGCAGGTAGTCAAGCAGCATCTCTTCGTTGAAGGTGGATGCGATCTCGGCCAGGAAGATCGGTGTGTCGGCGTTCACATACTCCTGGGACGACGCGAGCTGCGAGTGAAGCGCGTGTCCAAATTCATGTGCAAGCGTGAACACGTCGTCCAACTCGTTCTGGTAGTTCAGAAACACCATGGGATTCTGGCGCCAGGCAGCGTTGCAGAAGGCGCCGGAACGCTTGCCGTCACACGGATAGACATCCACGCGTCCGCTTCCAGGTACGATGCCTTCGGACAGAAGCTTCATGTAATCCGGCCCCATCGATTCCAGGGCCTTTTCCACCATTTCGACACCCTGCTCGTAGGAGACTTCCGCGTTGCTCTCCGGGAACAGTGGAACGTACAGGTCGTAGTAATTGACCTCCTGAAGACCAAGCACCTTCTTACGGAGCAGAACGTAACGATGCAGGGTCCTGGGCAGGTTCTGCGCCGTGGCCTCTATCAGCGAGGTGTAGACGGACACCGGAACCGCGTTGGCATCAAGCGCCGACTCGACCGCTGACGAGTATCCGCGAGCCTTCGCGTTGAAGATGTTCGTTTTGACCGCCATGTCGAGCGACGCGGCGAAAGACTTCGAGTGCTGCTTCAGCGTTTCGAAAAACTTCTGCACCGCCTCGCGTCTGACATCACGGTTCGATGAACCACGGAACTTCGGGAAACTGGCCATCGTCAGCGCCTTCTTCGTACCGTCGTCGTCGGTCGTGTCTGGAAACTTCACGTCGGCTTCGAGAGCGCCGTGCATGAACGACGGTCCGGCCTGCACATCGCCGGAAAGGGCAAGAAGACGTTCCTGGTCCGCCGGCAGCACGTGTGCCCGCCGACGATTCAGATCATCGAAATAGTGACTGTACTTCGCCATGCCGGGCTGATTCGCGACCGCAGCGGCGAGTACGGCCGGATCCATGGCCAGAAGGGCCGGTTCCATGAAGGAAGACGCTTCGAAGAATCTTGTGGCGAGCGCCTGCACCCGATCGGTGCGCGCCTTGATCTCGGAGGAATTCCGGTCAGTCGAATAGAAGGCGTACGCGTATACGTCAAGGGCCTCGAGCTGACGCTTCACGTCGTACACAAGATCCAGACAGGCCGCGATTGACGACGGCTCGGGTGACAACTTCCCGCGGCACGCCTGAATATCCGGCAGACTCGTTTCAACCTTTGTGAAAGCGGTTTCCCAGACCTCGTTGGACGCGAACATGTAGGACAGATCCCACTTGTACTTCGGGGGTACCTGATCCCTTGGCATCGTTCCGGATGGAACGAAACCGACGGGTGTCTTATTTTCCATTTTGGACTCCGCGACCGGGACGGCCGCTGCCGGCTCCTGACCCGGTTCCTTACTGGAACACGCAAACAGACCGGTCACCAGCGTGACGGCAAGACCCACATGCGCCAACCGCGCCAGCCCTTCCTTATCGTTTACCATCCCGGAACCTCCAACAACCCTTTGGCGCGGAAAGTTTACCACGTCCGGATGAGGGTCCGGGACAATTTGTGGGACGTCGACCGACGTCAGACGTTGACAGGGATGCAATGGAAATTCAACATCTGACACCGTGGTACCGCAGGCATTCGACCATGGAGGCGACATGAAGATCTCGACACCCGTTCCGGCTCCTGACTGGCTGTTCGACGGCTCGCGGCGCGGGATGGTAATCCTGGCGCATCAGGACGACGAGGCAACATTCGGGGGAATCGTCAGCAGACTTCCTGCGGACACCGCGTTTCTATGGGTGACCAACGGTGACGGTCTTTCCGACCAGCTCGGGATGCCCGACTCCGAGTACGCCGCCCGACGAAGAGAAGAAACCATCGTGGCCATGAAAATTGCGGGATTCGGCCCGGAGAGTCTGACCTTTCTGGGGGCCGGCGAGAAGGACATCTACGCAAGACTGGCGTCGTTGGACGACCCGAATCCCAAATGGTCCAGGGCGGCAGTGCTGACATTCTTCAAGGATATGGCGGCGCGCGTCAGGGCCGAAGCGCTGGCGGCTCGACCGGACTTCATCATCACACACGCGTGGCAGGGAGGACAGCCGGAACACGACCTGACTCATCTGATGGCGGTTCTGGCCGCAAGGCAGCTTCCAGGCTGTCAGGTGTTCGAGGTCCCGGAATACGAACTGTTCTACACTGTATTCCTTCGGTTTCCGCCCTGGCACAAAGGCACTATTCACGAGGCATGCCTGACACCGGACGAGGTCGCCGTCAAAAAGAAGATGCTTGACTGCTACGAAACGCAGCGCAGCGGCCTGAACCTCTCAAAGCTGCTGGTCGCGGCGGGAAATGCGGGAGCGATGGCATGGTCGCTGGCGACGCGACACCGATTCCAGCGTCTTGGAATCGAAGCGCGCGAGCACATCGGACAGGTGTCCCCGAACAGGAATTACCGGACGCCGCCCCACGGCCTCGACCGGCTCGAGTACATAGGCGACGACTGGAAGAAGAAACGGATATCGTTTTCCAGGATGATCGTGCCCGTCGTCTGCGCTCTCGAACAGTGATAGAATCGGCTCCGTCACGGAGCGGAGACATCTCCAATATGCATATGATTCAAAAGTTCCTGCTTGCGGCCATTGTATTAACGGCCCTGCTCGCCACCTCGTCATGCGCCGGAGACGATCCGGTTGGACCGCCCGAGATGGAGACTGTCGGCAACGTGGTCATCCCGGAAAACACGATGGCGTTCATATCAATGAACTCGTACACATCCCTCAAGAAGTTGATCGGCGACCTGGGGAGTGCGATGGGCGGCTCCGTGCCGGCTTCGTCCGGGAGTATCGACAGACTGCTGGAAAGACGCCTTCTCGGAACAACCGGTCTGGAGTGGATGGCAACTGAAAGGCCGCTCAAGCTGATGTTGCTCGACCCGGAGAAAAACCCGAAACCGTTTGTTACGATGGTGCCGTTTGAATCAAAGAAGGCACTGTTGTCGTCCCTCGGGAGCCTCACGAAGAAGGTGGATGGCAACCAGTTCCGATTCACCTCCGCCGATGGCAAGACGATGTACGTGAACATCGTCGGAAAGAACGCGGTTTTCACAATGGATGCCGCGGCTTTCCCTGGCTCAAAGGAGTTCATCGAGGGGGATCTTCTGAAGTACCCGGCCACGCAGCCGCTCGACGTGCAGACTAAGGCGATATCTGTCGCCAAGGTTGTTCAGCCCGTTGCGGCGATTGCCATCCAGAGATTCCTGAAGGCTCTGCCTGTCCTGGCCGCGCTTACGGGAAAAGGGACCGAACAGTTCCTGGGCTTCATGAAGGATCTTGATCGGATCCGCGTTGTCGCGACGTTCAGCGACGGCAACCTCGTCATCGAGAGTTCGGCGACTCCCCGCCAGGGCACGGCAATCGCTGCAGCGGCAGCCGGCGCGAAGGATCGACGAGTGAACTTGATGGGCAGGGCTCCCGGCGACGGTTGGCTCGAGATCGCAGCCAACGCCGATCCAGACGATGTCGGCAAGACGATTCAGAAAATGCTCTCGTCCATTGTTGCTGTCGTGGGGCTGTCTTCAGAATCAAAAGATGTATACCCGCGGCTCCTGAACGACATCATGAAGGCGCTTGACGGTGAATCACTGGTCTGGGTCGGGAGCGACGAAGGCGGCCCGATGAAGATCCAGTTGATAGCCGGCCTGACCAGTTCCGAGGCCGCCAGGACCGCCTCCGGTCAGATGCTGACCCTGCTGCTGTCCGAGTTCGGCAAGAAGATCTCCGTGCTGGTCCCCCCGTCGACCGGGCTTGCCGCTACCGGGGCAAAGGACGCCGATGGGAACGCCGCCGGGGGAATCACCCAGAACATTGACGTGTCCAAGCTGGACTGGACCAGCATGGCAACCCTCGTCTCGTCATGGGATCAGATGCTGTCGACGTCCGGCCTGAAGGTTGCACTGAAATCTGACTCCGGCGACGGCATCCAGATCAACTATCTCGATTTCGATGTGGACCCGGCAGCCCTTGCGCGCGCCGCGCCCAGCACGGCGGCCTACGGCAAACTCCTCGGAGAAAAGTTCTCGATGGGTGTTGGTTTCGATGATCGGTATTTCTATGCCGCCGCAGGCAGCGACGCTGTCAAGTCGATCACTTCGGTCAGGGGCCAGGGCAATGGGTCGCAGTCTCTCTCGCGGATCGTATCGGCGGCCGGTTTTGACGTTACCTGGGCGATGCGTCTTTCGATCGTCGATATCGGGATGTTCCTGGCTCCGGCGTATGGAAACATGATCTCGGCGCTCGCACCGGCCATCAAGGACTTCGCGGGCAAACCCGAGGTCACTGTAATCAGCGGATCGAAGGACGGTCGGACACTGGTTGGCCGGCTCTCGCTCCCGATATCGGGGATAGCCGATCTTCGCACGAAACAGACCGCCAATCCTTGATAACTCGCGTCCCGCACGACCAGACAGTCTCAACACGCCAGACACATACCGATACATCCCCGCCATTGACATAACAAAGCGAATGCATCATATTTCTCGGGCGGAAGGGACTCCTCCCCCCGGAGCACCTTTCGCTCTTTTCTCCCTCAGGAAGGCACTGCCTTCCCGACGACCCCGCGATGGCCGGGGAATACTGATACTGACGTCCTGGTCGGCACCCCCCTGTCGACCCGCGACTTTCGGTGTTCCCCGGCCGTCAAAAACATCCACTACTAAGATGAATACAGACTGGAACGCGTGATGATGCCTGAGCTTCGAATCCTGAACCGGGAAACAGTCCACGTTGTTGAACGAGAGAGCAACCTGGAAAATCTAATGGATCCGTAGTGTTGACTGGATTGATGGAGAAACCGTGAAGAAGCCCGGCCATGACGGCCGAACACGACGCCGGATTCGAAGACTAGCGCTTGGAGTACTGGAACCGCTTGCGGGCGCCGGGGCGGCCGTACTTCTTACGTTCCTTGGCGCGCGGGTCACGGGTCAGGAATCCGGCCTTCTTGACCGGTGTACGCCATTCCTCGACGTTCATTGCCGCGAGGGCGCGGGCGATGCCATGGCGAATGGCGCCGGCCTGGCCGGTTTCACCGCCACCCCGAACCGTGCACAGGACGTCGAACTGATCCCCGTTTCCGAGAACCACGAACGGCGTGCGAACCAGAATCCTGTGATTCGGACGGCAGAAGTAATTGTCCACGTCGCGACCGTTCACGACGATCTTGCCCGTTCCCGGAACCACGCGGACACGCGCGGCGGCTTCCTTACGACGACCAGTTGCCCACATAACGCTGGCTTCAGCCATTTTGACCTCGTTCAGATCTTCGAAAGATCAAGCTTTTCGGGCTGCTGAGCTTCATGAGGATGCTCGGCGCCTTCGTACACCTTCAGTTTGGTAAGCATCTGACGGCCAAGCGGACCGCGGGGAAGCATCCCCTTGACGGCCTTCTTGAACGCCACTTCGGGCTTGTCCTGCATGATATCGCCATACACGCGTTCACGCAGATGGCCCATGTAACCGGTGTGCCACCGGAACATTTTCTGCTCAAGCTTCCTGCCGGTCAGCACCGCCTTCGCGCAATTCACCGCGACAACGAAATCGCCGGTGTCGTCGTGGGGCGTATAGGTCGGCTTGTGCTTTCCACGCAGAATCATGGCGACACGCGCGGCGGCACGGCCGAGCGTCTGGCCATCAAGGTCGACCACATACCACTTGCGGTCAACATCCTTTGTCGAAAAACTTCTGGTCCGCATTATCTGTGTCCTCGCCTTCCAAAGCACAGGGCGAACGTTTTACCCGATAACAATATCGAAGTCAAGTGTTGCCGGGCCCAATTTTCAGGAATCCGACATGCGTCCTCCTGCCCCACCCTGATAACCCGCGATTCCAAGGTGTTCGAGCAGCGAAACCGCGATGTCGAAACGGTTGAAAGGAGGCATGATGTAAATTCCACCGATTCGTTCACGGAACTCGGTGGCGGCCTCGGCGGCAATTCTGACCCCCTCGGCTCGGGCCGATTCCCCGGTTCCGGCCTGGCTCATTCTTGTCCTGATCCGGTCGGGCACACGCATCCCGGGGACCTCGTTGTGCAAAAACTCGGCGTTGCGCCAGGAGGCCAGCGGGAGAATCCCCATGACAATCGGAACGGCTGCGCCAAGTTCAGACTTAACACGATTCAGGAAACGGTCCATCACATCGTGGTCGAACACCGGCTGCGTCATGATGTACTCGGCACCCGACTCGACCTTTTTTGCGAGACGGTCTATCTCCCGGTCCAGATCGACCGCGCCCGGTTCGGCCCCGCACCCCTTCACGAACGCCGTGCCCTGCTGCATCCTGCGACCGGAAGGTTCAATCCCCCGGTTCAGGTTCGACACCAGCCTCAGCAGGCCGATCGAATCCAGGTCATACACCGTCGTTGCATCCGGGTAGTCTCCGAGCTTTGACGGATCGCCGGTGATTACGAGAAGGTTCCTGAGTCCCATCGACCACGCACCGAGCAGGTCGGCCTGAAGACCCAGAAGGTTTCTGTCGCGGCACGTGACATGCAGGATCGGCTCGAGGCCCGAATCCTGAAGGGCGTGGGCCATTGCCAGCGCCGACATCCGAACCGTCGCCCGCGGTCCATCCGCGATGTTGATGAACCTGACGCCGGCCCGCTTCAACAGCACGGCACCCGCAAGAGCCTTCGTGGTGTCGACACCGGTTGGCGGGTCGAGTTCGACGCTGACCACGAATCCACTGGCCAGCGCGTCACCAAAAGCGGAGCGCTCCTTCACCGTGGGCGGCTCGATGGTCGAGACCAGGCATCCACATGATTCACTGGCATCCCTGACGATCTCGATCCGTCCGCCACGAACCATTCTGACCTCGGCCGCGACCTGCCGTATGTGCTCGGGTGTCGTGCCGCAGCAACCTCCGAAAAGCTGTACCCCGTTTGCTATGTATCGTTTCGCGTACTCCCCGAAGTATTCGGGCGTCGTCATATACATCACGCGCCCTTCGATCATCCTTGGAAGGCCTGCATTCGGCTGCATGACAACCGGAAGACCGTGCCCCACCATCCCGGCAGCCACGTCGAACAGCCCTGCTGGACCGACACCGCAGTTCGCTCCTATCACGTCGGCACCAAGATCCTTCATCCGCACAGCCATGTCGGCAGGGGTCATGCCGTCGCAGGTACAGCCTTCCACGCCATCACCCTTGAACATGCACATGGCGATGATCGGCACGTCGACCCTTGGCCGGATCGCCTTCAGCATGACGTCCATCTCGTCCGGGAACCTGACGGTCTCCAGCACGATCAGGTCGGCGCCGGCCTCGACAAGCGTTTCCGCCTGCGCAACGAAAGCATCGGTCATCCTTGCAACCCTGGCTCCGTCCCTGAGATCCGGAACGACGCCGGACGGACCAATCGAACCTGCCACCAAAGCAGCGTTCCCGGCCACTCTTTTAGCGATGGCGACGCCGCACCGGTTGATGTCGACGGCCCTTTCGGCGAGCCCGTGACCGGCAAGTCGTACGGTGTTCGCGCCGAACGTGTTGGTGGTAAGAATCATCGCGCCAGCCGCCAGATAGTCTGCGTGGACCTTCTCGACCATGTCCGGCCTGGAGATGTTCAGTTCGTCAAAATTCCGGTTTATGAAGATTCCGCGACTGTACAGAAGGGTTCCCATGGCGCCGTCAAAGACGACCGGTCCCTTCCGGAGTAGTTCAAAGAGTCCTTGAGACATCGGGTGACACCAACCTGTAATTCCAGTCGAAACCGCCCCGGATTGTACCTTGAACGATGCTCACGGGCCAGCGTCATGTCAGACGCCCCTGACGGCCCGGGCGAAGGTCAACACATCCACGCTCGCCGCTCCGGCGCAAAGAAGTGCCCCGGCGCATTCCGACGCCGTCGCCCCGGTGGTCAACACGTCGTCCACGAGCAGGATCCTGCGATCCTTGACCGCCAGGGGCTGTCTGGTGACAAAGGCGCCACGAACCAGTTCGACACGCTCGCGACGGCTGGCCTGTCTGGTCGATCGCCCGGAGCCCCGACGACGAAGCAGGTCGGTCCGCACCGGCACGCCCAGCGTTCGTCCAACCCCCAGGGCAAGAAGCGCCGCCTGGTTGTATCCACGCGAGATGAAACGCGCAGGTCTCAGAGGCACGCAGGCAACCATGTCCGGCCCGGACAGACCTGATCGGTGCCAGGTTGCCGCCATCATCATCCCCATCGCGCCAGCCGGATCCCATCGTTTCGCGTACTTCAATGACAGCACGATGCCTCTGATCGCGCCCGTCCAGATGAACACGGCACGTGCCGAAGCAGCCGGTTCAAGGCGGGTACAGATGCAGGACTCCTGATCCGGCGCCCCGCACCGCAGGCACGCCGGCTCCGGACTCACCACGACCGTCTGGGAGCAGGATTCACACAGGTCGAACAGCCTGCCTGGTTCCACATCGCAGCCGCAGGAAGGACACGCAGGCTGGATGAATGCATCAAGGATGGTCTGAAAAGTAGCTGTGCAGGCACGGGCGAGGCTGCTCAGTCGAAGTGGTCCGCTTCCATTCTCGCGAAATCCCTGACCCACTCCGGCTCCTTGACCTCGATCACCCGGGCATCGGCCCACAGACGATCCAGGTCATAGTAGTCACGGTTGTGTTTTTCGAAGACATGAACCACCACGTTGCCAAAATCAATCAGAACCCAGGCGCCCGACTTTCGTCCCTCGACGCCGGCTGGAATGATTCCCTTTTCCTTCAGGCCGGTTTCTATCGACTCGGCCACCGCCAACACGTGACGATCCGAACGACCGGAAAAGATTACGAACACGTCGGTGTAGTCGACAACCCCGTTGACGTCATAAACCTTTGTGTTGAATGCATTCTTTTTCCAGGCCGCGTCAAGGATCTCCCTGATCAGGTCGTCGTTCGACTGCACCTGGATAGAAGCTTTGACCGACTTCCTGGTGGCGACTGGCTTGAATTCCCCGGCTTTGGTGTCCATGTTCCTCCGAAAAAGGATGTTCAGTTAGCGTCCGCCACGTCGGACTGGCTGTCTGTGTCCTGCACCGCGTCCAGCGTAATGATCGGCTCAAGCTGGTTGCAGAACGCGGGAAGCGCCTGACCGGGATTGAGAGGATCCGGGAATCCGTTGACGCATGTGTAGCCCTCGCGGCAATAGGCGAAAAGTCCACATTTCTGCATGCACCACGAACTGCGCTCGTCGAACTCGACGCAGACCGACCCTGATGGACAACCGATCCTGGGACAAGGGGTGATAGTGCAATACCCCCCCGCCTGCGACAGGTCGCAAATCTGGTCGGAATCACACTCGGAGTTAGACTCGCATCCGTCTCCGATCGAGGGGCTGCATCCCGCGGCGAACAGAGCCGAAATCAGCAGCAGGGACAGAAAAAGACTGGTTCTTGTCATTCCGAAGGTTCCCCGGGCGTCGCGCCCGAACCGAGAAGGCTCCTGACCTGGTTGAACCTGGTCCTGAGCGTGGCAAGTTCCTCGCGCACCGCGTGCTCCGATGCCTTCAAGCGGGAGACCTCGTCGGCAAGCTCTTCGGCGCGCCGACCGGCGCTTTCGGCTGAAGACAGCCCGACCTCAAGCGAAGCAACCTGAGCCTGCAGAATATCCACCGTTTCGGCCAGTCTGGCCTTCTCCTCGGCAAGGATCTCGCTCTTGGCTGCGGCCTCCTGAAGGGAAGGGAACTGATCCGCCATATACTTGAAGGTCTTAACCCGGGCATTCAGGTTCTCTATCTCGTTTTCGGTCTCGGCAACGCGTTCACGAAGCGCATCGCGTTCCTCTTCCAACTCGGCGATGCTCTCTTTGTAGCCAATCTCAAGCCGGCCGAAAAGCGCCTCGGTGTCGGCCGACTGACGCAACTGGTCATCCTGACGACGCTTCGAATCCTCAAGCGCCTTTTCCAGCTTCGAAACCTGCTTGCGCAGCTTCGATGCCTCCTGCTCGAACCCGGCCAGTTCTTCGATCCGCGCGCGTGCCCCGGTCAGTTCTTCGATCTGTCCGCGTGCGTCGGCCAGTTCGGCCTCGAACTCCTCACGCAGCCGCATCGCCGACTCGGCCGCTTCCTTCCGGGTGGCCGCGACGGCTTGTTGAACGGCTTCGTCGATCAGACCGTTTATGTCCTGAACCTTTGATATCTCGCGCGTACTCTTTTCGATGCTCGCCTGCTGTTCGCGAATCGCCTTCAGCCCGGAATCGAAGACCTCTGACTGGTTGCGAAGCAACGATTCAAGTTCAGAAATCCTGCCGTGAAGGTCGTCCTTCTCGGTCTGAAGACGAACCACCGTCCCCTTCAGATCGCGCACCTCGTCCTCGACGAAATTCACCACCGAGGCCTCGAAGGCCCGCGTGGAGACGATCGTCCTGTCGCCGTTGTCGCCAACCGGAATCTCGGCGACGACATCCGCATTCGACGGGACGGGCGGAGGCACCGGCGGCTCGGGCGGAGGGGAGGAGACCGGCAGCACCGGAAGCTGCTCGCGCAGAATCTCGGTCAGCATCACCGGTGACAAAGGCGTCGGAAGGTACACATCGGCGCGTGTCGGAAGGCGCTGATGCTTGGAAATAACATCGGGCGGAGTCCTGCCGGAGAGCATGAAAAGCGGGATACGCTTGAGTTCGCCATCCTTTTTCAGTTTGAGGCAGGCGCTGAAGCTGTGCTTGATGTCTGCCGACAGGATGACGATGTCGGGCTGAAGCTCCCTGGACGTTTCAACGATCATGGCCGGATCCGGACCCACGACCACGTCCACGCCCAGCCCGCCAAGCACCGCCTCGAGCTGGCCGATGGTCGTCTGGTCGTCTTCGTAAATCAGGGCTTTTCTGCCGTTCATCCCGTCAACGCCTTGCTCAAATGTCAGGGACATGGTGAGAAAACCTGGACGCAGGCAGATTAGCCCGACAACGCGAAGGTGTCAATCGCGACAGGGCCGGTGTCAGCGACAAGAGGCCACGGCGAAAAGGAGCGCGTTGAACATGCTCGAGGGGTCGGCCCGGCCTGAACCGGCAAGATCCCAGGCTGGTCCGTGGTCAGGCGCGCACCGTGGTCTCGGCAGACCGATGGTGACGTTGATCGCGTCAGAGAAGTGGACCAGTTTCAGCGGCCCGAGTCCCTGATCGTGATACATGGCCAGGACCAGATCGAACCGCCCGGCGTAAGCCATCGGAAACACGGTGTCAGCCGGTAGCGGCCCTGTCACGTCGATCCCCATGGACTTTGCCGCGGTAACTGCGGGCGTGATGATTCGTTCCTCTTCGTCGCCAAACCGTCCATGGTCCGAACAATGCGGATTGAGTGCGGCCACCGCGATGCGCGAGCCTGTCCCGGCCCCGGTCAGGAACCGATGGCACAGGCATATCCTGGATAGAACGACATCCCTGGTGATCGCGGAAGAAACGTCCCGCAGTGCCAGATGTGTTGTGACGAGAGCGACCTTCAACCGCGGCCCTGCCAGCATCATCGCGAAGTCAGTGCAGCCAAGTGCGTCGGCAACGAACTCGGTCTGTCCCGGCCAGTCGAGACCGACTTCCGAGAACGCCTCCTTGCACATCGGCCCGGTCACCAGCGAATCAATCCTGCCAGTGGCAAGCCGGGAGACCGCCTCATCCAGTGCGACAAAGGACGCCAGCCCGGACTCTCGCGTATAGCGCCCGACATGGACGCCCTGCAGGTCCGGTGTCGTCTGGACCATGTCGACATCAGGGACACCAGGTACCTGTCCAACGGACACAGAAAGACTCTCCAGCACCGGGGCTGGTCCGAAGATGGTGAGCCCAACGTCGGGAAGAACGTGTCCGGGCAGCATCAACAGTGCTTTTTCAAGCACCTCCGGTCCGATTCCGGCCGGGTCTCCGACGGTCACTCCGACGTTCATCGCGTTCCCCCCGGACGAGCTGACTCAGGA
This sequence comes from uncultured Anaeromyxobacteraceae bacterium, assembly GCA_964573455.1. Classification (GTDB taxonomy): domain Bacteria; phylum Myxococcota_A; class UBA9042; order DTJE01; family DTJE01; genus JAGOFO01. The sequence continues at coordinate 26,999 of CAZNJW010000002.1, forward strand.
AACTGGTCCGCGGCGCCGTTGCAGACCGGATTGACGAAATCGTCGGCCGCGGGCGGTGGAAGGTGAAGCAGAAGCGTGTGCTTCCCGTCCAAATCACTCTCGAAAAAGCTGAGTCCCCTGGAAAACGTCAGTTCCTGTCCATTTTCCATCGTCATGCCGCCATCCACCGCCGTCGAGACGACCAGCGCGATCCCGGATCCCGGCATCAGCACCCCGGGCGCTCCCGGCAAGACTTCGATGCCTGGCAGGAACGCAGGCTCCGGCGCGGTGACGATACCTGTCAGGAATCCGGCCGCGCCTGGTTCCATTGTCACATCGACCGCAAGTCTTTCATGCTGATCGAACTCGCCCCAGACCGGCGAATGGTGTTCTTCGAGCAGCGATGAGAATGACGGAGTTCCGGACAGCGGAGACACGACGACCCGCACCGCAGGGCCCCCGTTCGTCCAGGTCGCGCCCGAATCCTCAATCTGGAAAGACGAATCCGGGACCGTGCCGCCGCCCATACCGTTCATGAGCCACGTGTAGCCATGAGAACGATCGGCTTCGATGATGTCCTCGACAAACAGCATGTCGTCCCCGTAACGGACCAGGCGCCTTGTGAACGTGACCCCTTCGAATTCCGTGTTGACCGATGCCCACGTGAAGTCGCCTTGTTTCCCGATGCAGGACAGGAAGGCCTCCGTACCTACGCCGGCTCCGAGTTCCGCCATTGAATCGAACGGGGAGCCCACCCCGTCGACCAGGATCGTGTTGTGATCCTTGGGCCTGAATACCAGGGCGTGCTTCTCGAAGTTGATGTATCCGGGATCGATCAGCAGCGGCTTTCCGTGGTTCCACAGCAGAAAGCTGAGCTCGTCCGGATGCTCGTGACCCAGGCCTGCCGTCCGGATTCGGCCGTGCTCACCGCAGAGATAGACGTACATCGCCGATTCGTCCCATGACGTTCGCAGCACGGTCATCCCGGCGTCGTACTTCATGAAGTCCAGTTCCCCGCGCGGTTGCTCGGGAGGTTCCGAGTCATCCAGCGACACCAGGGCCAGCACGTGAAGAGGATCCGACTCGAAAAGTGCGGCCGGTTGATACCACTGCCAAAGATAATCGGGATCCCCGAAAAGTCTGGCCAGCACCGCGCCGTGCTGCGAGGCACCGTTTGAATCGTCTACGTCAGGGCACAACCCGACCGGAGTAACTGAATCAAGCGCAAGCCGGTAGACGTTCCTGGTGGTGGTGTTCATGACGAAATCCTGAACCTGGACCACCTGGCCGACCAGCGGGTTCTCATCCTGAATGCCCGGAAGCACCCTGAACGGATACGTATCTCCCCCCGAAAACCGATGCCATGCGAAGAAAAGGGGCAGATAGGAATCGGAACCGTAGGTCAGGTAGTGGTATCCCTCGGCCATGCCACCGTCAGTGGTTGCCTGGAAGTTGTTGAATATCCAGTCGATCCCGGTCATGGCCTCGGAAATGTCCGCGGCCGCGGACGGCCTGTCGTTGAGCGACATCGCGCAAAGGCCAAGCGCGCCGAGGACCTTCAGGACGTGATTGTTTCTGGCAAACAGCATCATCAGGAAAACAGGACCTTCGTGGGTCATGTACCGAAAATCGTCGATTCTTTTTTCCAGAGCCTGCCTTACCTGCAGTTTCAGATCCGACTCGATGGCTGGATTGGCCGCGATGAAGTCCCAGGCCGAACAGAAACCGACCAGCGCCTCCGCGCCGTAAAGGTCGTAGTCGGAGTCTGGAGCAAGCCCTGCATCGGCAGGGTTCCGATACCCGTCGACTATGGCCGAAACCGCTTTGTCGAGCATCGCTGAATCTTCCTGAACCAGCGCCAGAAACGCGGCATCCGACGCAATTCTGCCGCGTGCCCGGTCGACAGACAGCGCAAAACCATCCACCGGGTGTTCGGGGAGCGCGGACGAGGCCACGGCTCGAATCCTGGCTGCCAGCGTCGACAGCGGCTCGCCTGTCGCGTTCATTCGCGCCGCCAGCCCCGGAATATCCGACGCATCGAAGAACAGTCGCGGATGCTCGTTGAGATCCGGATGCCAGGCCGCTGCATCGGACGGATCGAGCAAGTCGGTGCCATCTGCAACCTCGGCGCCGTCCTCGACGCCATCGCGATCGGTATCGGGTGATAACGGGTCACTCCCGATCACCGACTCCTCGCGGTCTGTCAGGCCATCCCCGTCCGAGTCGACATCGACATCGACATCGAGTTCCACATCTGCGGACGAGTCGTCCGGCTGATCGGTATCGTCTTCTGAAGAGTCCTGAACCTCGGCAAAAGGCAGCTCAACAAGGTCATCGTCAACGGTATCGGCACCCTCGTCCGTGATGTCGGAAACGTCCGCGTGCGGCAACGATCCTCCGTCACACGCCAGGGTCCATCCGGTGCACAGAACGATGGACACGACGATAACGACAGAAGGTACTTTCATGGCGCCTCCGCACACGGTTGAAGATGACGACCGGCCTCTGCCTGTTATATATTCAACCGGGACTGTTTGAAACCGCTTTCATTCTGCCTGAATGCAAGGAGGAACCATGAAGATACTTGTCACCGCCAAACGCGTGACGGACCCGGATGCCCGGATCCGCGTGCTTCCAGACGGCACCGGAATCGAGACGGCCGGCCTTGAATACAAGTTGAACCCGTTCTGTGAAAACGCCATCGAGGAAGCGGTCCGCATCAAGGAACGCAACGGCGGCGAGGTAGTGGCCGTCACGATCGGCGATGACGAGGCGCAGAAAAGCCTCCGAACGGCCCTGGCCATGGGAGCCGACCGTGGGGTTCATGTGAAGATGACCGATTTCGAACTTGATTCGGATCTGACGGCCAGGCTTCTGGCAGAGGTATTCCGTCGCGAGGCGGCCGACCTCTTCATCCTGGGGAAGCAGGCGGTGGACGGGGACTCCAATCAGGTCGGACAACTCGTCGCGGAATACGCCGGTGTGCCACAGGCATGTTTCGCGTCCAGGGTGGCCATTGACGGCGCAACCGCCGTCGTGGACCGGGAGATCGACGGCGGCATGGAGACGGTGTCCCTGACGCTTCCGGCGGTGATCACCGCCGACCTTCGTCTGAACGAGCCACGTCTTCCCAGACTGCCGGATGTCCTCAAGGCCAAAAAGAAGGCGGTCGAGGAACTGACGGCGGCCGACCTGGGCGTCGACACGACACTCAAGGTCGTCACAACGGGATACACGGCGCCGGCGGGTCGATCGGGTGGGCGCAAGGTTGGCAGCGTCGCCGAACTCGTCGATCTGCTGAAAAACGAGGCGAAGGTACTCTGACGGCAGCGCCGCGACAGTAAAAGGAGTCCACGATGGGAATCATTCTTGTCATTGTTGAGACGCTCGAAGGAAAGGTGCGCAGGACGTCGCTGCCGGCGATCACCTTCGGACGCAATCTCGCCGCCGCTACCGGCAGAAGCGTCGAAATCGCCGTGCTCGGGCACGGTGTCGAGGGCGCCGCCAGCGAACTGGTATCACACGGCGCGACGAAGGTTCATCTGGTTGACGATCCTTCTCTTCAGCACTGCCAGCCACGCACGCTCGGTAAGGCCGTGGCGACTCTTGCATCATCGACACAGGCCGACGTGGTTGTCGCCGTGTCGTCGACGTGGTCGCGCGACTGGCTGCCGAGCACAGCCGCCAGACTTGGCGCGGGAATGGTCAGCGAGGCGGTCGGTTTCGATGTCGCCGGTGGTCAGGTCTCGTGGCGCAGGCCGATGTGGGCTGGAAATGTGGTGGCATCGGTTCGCGTGACCACACCGGTGGCAGTGATTGGCGTGCGGGGAACCGAGTTTCCGCAGGCGGTTCCGACCGGTGGGTCGTCGCCCATCGTCAGGACGCCGGTTCAAACCGAGGATGACGGCAGGTCGAGATTCGTCGGGTTCGTGCCGACCGTGTCCGAGCGGCCCGACCTCGCGGAGGCCTCGGTGGTCGTATCCGGTGGTCGCGGTCTTGGGGAAAAGGATGCCTTCTGGAACACCCTCAATCCGCTGGCCGACACTCTCGGCGCCGCCATCGGCGCCACAAGGGCCGTGGTCGACAAGGGCATCGCGCCAAACGACCTTCAGGTCGGACAGACCGGCAAGGCTGTGGCGCCGAACCTCTACATCGCAGTGGCGCTGTCCGGCGCGATCCAGCACCTGGCGGGCATGAAGAACTCCAAGGTGATCGTCGCCATCAACAAGGACGAGGAAGCTCCGATCTTCTCGGTGGCGGATTACTGCCTTGTCGGTGACGCGCTGAAACTGGTGCCGGAGCTTGTCGCCACTCTCAAAAAGTCCTGATCTGGCCGACCTGGCCACGAATGTCTTACAATACGTCCGCGTCTTTTTCCCGGAGGGTTCACATGCGCGCCCGGTTGAAGCTGTTTCTCGTCGCGGTCGTAGCCGTTCTGGCCGCAGCGCCGGTTTCCGTTATGGCCCAGAACAGGTACACCGTCAGAAGCATGACGGGAAAACCTCAGGGCATCTTCGAATACACCTTCGTGCAACGCACGGAAGGCAGTTTTGCCTCTTCGCAGTTTTTCAAAGGCGTCAAGAACGTCGAAAAGCTGAAGGCCTACAGGCCCAGCCTGAGATCCCACATCCAGATGGCGCCTGACATGACGTTCGAAAAATACACGCGCTGGGAGAAGGCTGAAGGCGCCAGTGTCGAATCCAAGATTTTCAAGTACGACAAGGATCTCAAGATCAGGAAGTCGCGCAACAAGCGTTTCAAGGTGAGCGTGCTCGGTCCGGTTCAGCCTGTTTTTGTGCTCGAGTCTGACCAGCCATATCTGACGCTCTTCCTGCTCGACCCGGCGATGGATGGTCGCCAGGTCGCCTGCATGAACACGACCCTGGATCACATTGGCATCGCCACGGTCAGGATGATCACGGAAGCTCCCGTACATCCGCAGCCAACGGAATCAACGACTGATGTCTCGATGCCCGAACAGACTGCCACGGACGGTACGGCCGGCGAAGCCGAACCGAAGGCTGAATCTGATTCGACCGGCCCGACCGAGCCGGCGACGCGCGCTACTCCGGAACCGGCCGTCGCGCCGATGCCTCAGCCGCCCGAACCGCCGCCGGTAACGCCGACTTCCGGAACTGCAGCCGAACCCGGCGCGGTGTCAAGATATGCCATTGAGGGCGACTGCGGCACATTCCATATCTGGGTTCAGGACAAAACGATCATCAAGGCTCAGACCGATGCCTGGCTATACGAGATAATCCGCTGACCATCGGAACCCAACCCTGCTTTGACAGCCTGCCATATTCTTCAGATAATCGTGCAAGCACGATTGGCCCCGGGGGTCCATATGTCCAGATCCGGTATCGTCCCGGTCATAGCCGCCTCACTTCCGGCAATTATGGCGACTATCATTTATGCCTGTCCGCTCCCGGCCGACGCCGCCGAATATACGACAACGATGTCGGCCGCCGACAAGGACGATGTCTGGGACGGAATGCTGACAGTTCGCTATGAGTGGCTTCTGCGTCAATCCAGTATCTCCCGGGAGTACGCCTGCGACGCTACCGAGGCGGGATGTCCTTCGGATGGCGGCGTCGTGCGCCGATCCGAAGTCGATTCAAGCCGTATGTCGCACAGGATGGATATCGACGGCCGGATCGGTCTATATAAGGATTTCGAACTCTTCTTCACGCTTCCATTCGTTCTGGCGGACCAGACTGAGCTCAGTTTCAGCCCTGGCGTCTCACGCGCGAATTCGACAGTCTTTCCTGACGCCGGCCCGGCGTTCTTTGAACTCCCCGACGCGGGCAGGGAAAGAAAAGGCTTCGGCGACATGCGGATCGGGCTGAAGTACGCCCCGATGAACCAGTTCAGGAACCATCATCATCCCACGCTGTTTTTGTCCCTGATGTACACGGCGCCGACCGGTGAGGTCCGCAGGGCCAACAGTGACGGGGTCGGCGAAGGTCTGCACAGAATACGATTCGATATTGGCGCCAGCCGGCGTATCAAATTCGCGGATCCCTACTTCGGACTGCACGCCGAATACCGGACAGGCGCCGGGGCCGCGGGAACGCTGTTCAGGGACTGGGACGCGGACACCCAGAAAAACACCGCCCCTGGTCCAGAAGTGGGACTGAAGGCCGGCGTCGAGTTCTACATCTGGAATCCGCCGCTGGACAACCGTGAACCGGAACGTTTCGCGACGCTCGACATCGGATTTTCGGCCAGATACATCTTCGACGGTCGCGAATACACCGACCTGTTCGACGCGCTGGCAACGTCCGCCTGCGCAGGCGACGCCTCTTGTGTCAGTCCGAACTCGACCAAGAACCTGATGGCGTACGATCGAACCAGGGACGGACGAATTCAGCCCATCACGTGGATGGACGGGATAACCGACGTCTCGGCCTATGGGATCTTTGGAACATGGCTTGGGATCAACGTTTCCCCGATCAAATACGTGTCACTCGGCTTCAGATTCTCCTACGCTTACGAAACGGGACATTTCCTCACGAACGCCAGTATCGGTAAGAATCTTGACTCCACCAACGGCAACATCGAACTCGCCAACGTCGACGGCAGGAACGAGTTCAACCCGGTGTTTAACTCGGATGTTGACTCGCCAGGCAACCGGTTCTACTCGGAAGGCGCTCACAACTACGGAATCTTCCTGACTCTTTCCGGTAAATATTGAGAATATCAGGCGCCACAGTCCCAGGGGAATGTCAGAACTGCTTCAGTCTGTCGCTCAGCATCCTGCCGACCTCGGGATGCACCATCCCGGTGATATCACCACCGAGCATGGCCACCTCCCTGACGAGCGACGAACTTATGTAGGTCTCGGCCGGTCCCGCGACCATGAACACGGTCTCCATGCCAGGATCGAGCCTTCCGTTCATGTGGGCCATCTGGAACTCGTATTCGAAATCGGACACGGCACGCAGGCCGCGAATCGAGATCCTGATCTGCCTGCGCCGCATGTAATCGACCAGCAGGCCTGAAAAACTGTCCACCACGACGCCGGGAATCCCGGCGGTGGCCATCCTCAACATCTCGACCCGCTCGTCTGAAGTGAACAGCTCGGACTTCCGTGAGTTGGTCGCTACCGCCACGATCACATTGCCGAAAACGGATGCCGCACGTCTGACGAGGCTGACATGACCACAGGTCACCGGGTCGAACGACCCGGGATAGACCACCGTCACCATCAAGAATTCTCCCCCGGCGAAACCGGAACGGGCCTGTGAAAATAGGCCACGCACGTGTCGCCGTACTGACGATCCTTTTTCTGAATCAGAGGCCCGTAGACCGCCTCAACCGGGAAACGCCGCGAGTGTTCAACCACGACTATGCCGCCGGGTCTGATCACGCCGGAGAGTGACAGGGCAAGCATCACCTGTTCGTAGAGCCCAGACTCCCAGGGCGGATCAACGAATACGACATCAAACGAACTGCCAGACTGTGACAGTCTGCGGATCGCGTTTTCGGCGGTCATCGTCAGTATCGACATACGAGACTGGTTGACGCCGAGCAGACGCGCGTTCTCATTGATGGCGTCCACCGGGCGCTGCTCGACGTCAACGAACACCACCCGCGCTGCTCCACGGGACAAAGCCTCGAACCCCATCGCACCTGAACCGGCGAAGAGGTCCAGAACGTCAGCCCCTTCAAAGACAGGCCCGAGCGAATCGAAGATCGCTTCGCGGACCTTCTCGAGGGTCGGTCGGACCCCCCTTCCCTTGGGAGCGACAAGCCTGCGGCCGCGAAACTCGCCGGATACTATCCTCATCGCAATCAGTCCTGCTGCCTTGTTGATTCGTTACTTCTTGAGGAAACCGTACTTCTCGAAGCACGGAAGATTGCCGGCGCGCTGCTTCAGTTCCTGGAGCAGCTCCCATGCCTCCTCTTCGAGACCGGCGTCGATCATGAACTCCAGACTCTGCACATCGTCATGCAGTTCCTGCGGAACGTCGGAAAGATCAACCTCACCGCCAAGGAAGGGGAGATTCTGAACGACTGTCCGCCCTTCCGGCTCCTGACCGACCGGAACCATATCGTCGTCGCCCTGGCCTGGAAACGCGGATGAATCGAGCGGCCTTGACCCCGGTTCAAAAGTGGCGGGAACCTGCGCCTCGGGATTGGTCGCCTCGTCCTGGTCATCGATCGGAATCTCGGTTTCATCCGGTACCGGCGGTATGTCCGGTTCACGATCTGGAACCGGCGGAACCTCACGTACCATGCGTCGCGCCGCGGAGGCGCCGTTGCCCGCGTTCTCGAACACGATCTCCTGGCCGTATTCCTCGCCGCGAACCGGACGTTCGGCCGAACCGAAGAACTGTGCCGCCTCCTTGTCGCCGGGAACCAGCCTTAGAATGACCGCGTATGCGTTGTCACGCTCAATCCTGAGACCCGATCTTTCGTAGATCCTGGCCAGGGACTTAAGAACCGTTGCCGCCTTGTGAGGTTGACCGAGGAACTCGAAGACCTGGGCGAGGAGTTCAAGCACCTCGGGATCGTCGGGTTTGCCCTTGAAACAGACCTGAAGCCGCGAAAGCGCCTTCAGACCGTCCTTGCGATCGATGAACTGCTGAGCCAGGAACTTGCTGATCTCCCAGTCATCCGGCTGGTGGTACAGAAGGCGCTCGGCGACCAGAATCGACTCGTCAATCAGGTCCGCGTCCCGCAGAATCTTGTACGCGGCACGAAATTCCGCGACCGATTCGTCCACCATTCCCTCGTTGGAAAGCTCCTCGGCCAGTGAAATCCTGAGGCGGGCGTTATCCTGATCGAGCTCAACCATCTTGCGCGCCGTTTCGAGGCGCTGCCCGGACAGGCCAGCCTTCTTCTGCAGCATTATTGCCTGACGGTACTGGGTGATCGCGTCGCCGGCCAGCCCGATCTGCCGGTAGAGTTCGGCGAGGGCAAGATGAATACCGATGTCGTCGGGCTTCATCTTCTGGACCTGCTTGTAAACCGCGACCGATTTCAGCAGGAACCCCTGGTCCGAGTAGAACCTCGCGACTTCCTCGAATGTTCTGACCGCCCGATCCTTCTCACCGAGGCGGAAAAACAGATCGCCAACCTTCAACTTGGTCCGGATGTCGGCCGGGTCTTCCTTCAGCAGCTTCTCGTATTCCTTGATCGCCTTGCGCAGGTTGCCCTTTGCCAGGTGCTTATGCGCGGCCGCTATGACCTTTGCACGATTGACGTTGCCCAAATCAGGACCTCATGTGGCTTGTGACCTGTTTCTGCGCACACGCGCAGCCAAACGCTCAAGAAGCATGACGGATGCCTCGCGGCGGACCCTGACCGCGGCCGCATCCCACTCGTGATCGAGCTGCCGCGCCATCTCGCGATCGCCGACCTTGCGGTAGGCATCGACCATCCGCCTGGCACTGGCCAGGTATCCCTGCGAGATGTGGAGCCTTATCAGGGTTGGAGTAGGCTTCACGAAAATCCCCGCGCAATCCGTTAAAACTGCCCCGGTTTCTTTTCGCCGACAACGTGTGAAAAGTCAAGGCACAACGCAACTTGAACAACAACGGCACTCACAGCATGCTGACCGGATCGACGTCAATCGAGATGCGCAGATCTCCCGAGCCGGAGCGGAATCGCTCCCTGACGGCCCACAGCAGCCTGTTCAGGGCTGCACGGGAAGGAGCCTTCAGGAGTATCTGCAACCTCGTGCGGCCGCGGATCCGCTCAATCGCGGCCGAGGCAGGGCCGAGTACCCTGATTCCCGCATCGGCCGTTGCCTCAATCTGTCGCGCTATGAATCCTGCCATGCGATCCGCGATCTGCCCCGCCTGAACCGCATCGGGCGAGGAGATCTCGATGGAGGCCAGGAATGAGAAAGGAGGATACCCCCTCTCGCGCCTGAGCCTCATTTCCTCGACGGCAAAACCGAGATAGTCGTGGCCTGACGAGAACTGCAGGGCGTAGTTGTCGGGACTGTAAGTCTGGATCACCACATGCCCCGGCGCATCGCCACGCCCGGCCCTGCCCGCGACCTGGGTGAGAAGCTGGAACGTACGTTCGGCGGCTCGAAAATCGGGAAATGTCAGCGACTGTTCGGCCAGCATCACCCCGACGAGCGTGACTGCCGGAAAATCGTGGCCCTTCGCCACGACCTGTGTTCCAACCAGCACGTTGAATTCACCCGCGCTGAAAGCCTGAAGAATCTTCTGTGTGGCGCCGGCCGTGTCCGAATCGAGACGGCAGGGGCGCGCGGCCGGGAAAAGGTTCCTGACTTCCTCCTCGAGTCGCTCGGTGCCGAATCCGACTATGGATATCTCGCTGGAACCGCAGGAGGGGCACTGTTCGGGAACCGGCTGGCAGTGCTCGCAATAGTGACAGATCATCCTGTCCGGTTTCGAGTGGTGCGTCAGCGAAATCGAACAGTTCGGACATTCAAGGGTGCTGCCGCATGTTCTGCAGAGCACGAACCGTCCAAAGCCACGCCTGTTCAGAAACAGGATCGCCGACTCACCCGCCGCGAGCGTCCTGTCGAGCGCCGAGGCAAGTTCGGCCGAAAAGAGGCGCTCGGTGCCGCGCGTCCGGACGTATTTCATGTTCGCGAAAACGACCTCGGGCATCGGAAGCTCACGGACACGGGACGGAAGACTCAGATATGTCGACTTGCCGCACGCCGTGTTGTGAAATGACTCAAGGGACGGGGTCGCGGATCCCAGCACGACGGGACAGCCCGCGATCTTCGCCCTGACCATCGCGAGGTCCCTCGCGTTGTATCGAAGCCCCTCCTGCTGCTTGTAAGAGCTGTCGTGTTCCTCGTCCACAACGATCAAGCCTAGATCGCGTACCGGGGCGAAGATGGCCGAGCGCGCCCCGACGACCAGCCTGCGATGGCCGGCCAGCAATTCATCCCAGGCGGCTGCCCGCAGGGAATCGGACATCTGGCTGTGCAGGACCGCGGCGGCGGCACCGAATCGCTGCTCGAATCTATTCCTGAGCTGAAAGGTCAGCGCGATCTCGGGAACAAGTACGATCGCGCCACGGCCCGAGGCAAGCACCTCCTCGAGGGCTCGCATGTACACTTCCGTCTTGCCCGAACCGGTCACTCCGTGAAGCAGGAACGTCCGGTAGCCCGAACCTTTGCCAGCCATGATCGCGTCAAGGGCCGCCCGCTGATCCCCGGTCAGAACCGGTCTCCCGGGATCGAGACATGGTTCGGGAACCGGCAGCGTCTCGGGTTCGGAACGCTCCTCGACCCGCAGCCAGCCCGCGGCAAGCGCGCGTCGAACCACATCGGAACCGCCGGGCACGATCCGCCTGGCGGCGCCAATCTCCATCGACCCCGCAGACTCCATCACATCGAGCATCTTCAGAAGGCGTGGCGATCGCGACGCGGAGTCCGGACAGCGCACGAAGGTAACGTACTGAGTCACCACAGGTTTCCTGCGCGCGAACAGACCTGGCATCGCCGTGCGGGCCACCGAGCCGATGGGAGCGACGTAGTAACTGGAAACCCAGCCCATCATCTCGATTAAATCGGCTGGCCAGGCCGGTCTGGAAGAGACCTCAATCAAGTCGGACAGAAGCGGATCGTCCGGAGACGGCGCCCTGATGTCCAGTACGATCCCGTGCGCCTTCGAGTTGCGTACCGGACACAAAACCTGGGTTCCACGACAGACCTGACCGAGCAGACCTTCCGGAATCCTGTAGGAGTAGGTCCGGGCCAGCGGCAGCAGCAGAAGGACGTCGGCTATTGTCGGCCCGGTTGTCATGACGAAGGAGTTCTCACCAGTCCTTTACGAAGGTAGTGGAGCCGATCACGGTCTGCCGCGGAGAGGAAGGATCGAGGGCCCAGCGGATCCTGGCGACACCTTCGATAATCTCTGATTCCGCACCGCAGTACGATAGTCTGATGTGTCCCTCGGCACCGAAATCCTTTCCGGGAACGCCGGCGACCATTACCTTGTCCAGAAGGAACGCGGACAGGTGGTGGGAGTCACCGTCATAGGCGGAGAAATCGGGCAGGCTGTAGAAAGTGCCCCCGGGTGTGTTCAACTTCACACGCGGAATCGTCGCGAGTTCGCGAACCATCACGTCACGGTTGTGTTCCAGAGTCGAGCGCAGAGTCTCGACACACGACTGATCGCCGGTGAGGGCGCCCAGGGCCGCTGCCTCGGCAAGCGCCGACGGACACGACAGGATCTGCGCCTGGACATTCTTCATGACTCCGACCATCCGCTTGGTGGTGACAGCCCATCCAATGCGGAAGCCGGTCATCGCATAGAGCTTCGAGACGCCGTTGATCGCGACGATCACGGAGTCCTCGCCGGTTCGTCTGGCAAAATCAAATACCGACGGCGCCTTCCGGCCGTCAAACACCAGCTTGTGATAGATGTCGTCCATGATCAGGGCGATGTCCCGTTCTTCGCAGAGCGCGACAAGACTCTGGATCAGCGCTGAGGAATAGACGTGTCCGGACGGGTTGTTCGGGCTGTTCAGGATGATGGCGCGGGTACGGTCGTTGACTGCTGAAGCCATCGCCTCAAACGTCGGTTCGAACGTTCCCGGAACCGGATTCACGATCCTGGGAATACCTCCCAGCATCGTGACCATTTCAGGATAGCTGACCCAGTACGGCGCGGGAAAAACCACCTCGGAACCAGGTTCGATCACCGATGCGAGTGCAAAGTAAATGGCAGGCTTGGCTCCCGAGGAGATGAGCACGTTCCCCGGCTCGCACTCGTAACCGTAGTGCTCGCGGGTGTATGCGACAACAGCCTTTTTCAAATCCGGCGAACCGGAAGTGGGCGAGTACCTGACCGTTGCAGTGTTCAGCTTGGCCACGGCCGCCGCAATCGCCGACGCGGGCACGGGGGCCTTCGGTTCACCACTTCCGAGATGAATCACAGGTTTACCCGCGGCCTTGAGCTGGTTTGCCTTCTCATTCAACTTGAGGGTCGCCGGATCGGCAATCGCCGATGCCATCGCACTGATACGCATCTTGTTTCTCCAATAAGACCGTCTGGACAAGATACCACTGTCCGTTACAAAGGCAAGTAGGTCACGGCAAGACCGAAACCGCGGTGCCGCGACGACGCGCATCCACGATCGAACGAACCGGGGGATTGAAGTAGCCGAAGCGGATTCCGGGCAGCTCGGACTGGATGACATTCATCACTTCAACCAGGCCTGACGGCTCCGAAACCGGTCGACCGACCGTGTCCAGATACAAGCCTGGATCGATATTCAGATTCCTCATCTGGATGAAATCGGCGCCGCAGGCCTTCAGCCCGTCGATCGCGGCGGACAGTTCCTCCGGCGTGTCCGTCACACCCGGAAACACCAGGTAATTCACCGACACGAAACCGCCGGAATCATGTACCAGCCGCCCGCTACTCAACACGTCATCCAGCCTGTAACCGTTCTGCCGGTAGTAGGCGTCATAACAGTCCGGGCGGAAACTGTTGATGGACAGGCGAATCGAGTCCAGTCCCGCGTCAATAAGCCTGTGAACCGCGTCGGGCCGACTGCCGTTCGTATTCAGGTTGATCGTGCCCCTGGACGTTCCGGCGCGAATCAGCCGGATTCCGGCTTCGATCGTGTCGGCAACCATCAGCGGTTCGCCTTCGCATCCCTGGCCAAAACTGACCACGGCATTTCTGACGCGTCCAATGTGAATCAGCGCGGTCTCGGCGATCTCCTGCGGGCTCGGCACAAAGGAGATCCGGTCATGCGAGGCCCTGACATGTCCAGCCGGATCCTTGGACAGGCAGCCGGCACACCTTGCATTGCAGGTCGGCGAAGTGGGGAGAGGACCTTCTTCGCGGCCGAGGAAGAAATTCTGCGCGGCGCGGCACCCGTAAATCATGGCACAGTGACGCAAATGCTCAATCAGACGATTCTGTGGATAGTCCGCCACCAGCTTGTCGGCAGCCTCGCCGATCGCCGCCAGATCGAATCGACGCGGGTCCTGACGGTTCGACCGGTCCACACGGATCGCCGTCGTGTAGAACCTGCCGTTCGCCCATCCAAGCGGGGCGTAGGCAAACAGCGGAAGCGCAGCGGCACCCGGGAGCGGCTCTGTTGCTGGATGATTCAGCCTCAACCAGGCCGGACTGGCAAAAGCGGCCGCGGCCGTGACACCCTCGAGCACTTCCATTTCGTCCGTGCCAGGCACCAGTCCGACGGGACAGTGTCCCGGCATGCTGTACACGTCGCTGCCCGGCGGAAGCGGGACAACCTCATCTTCGAGGGGCGGACGGAAACCCATCCCGTCAAACACGACCATGCACAGATCCTCATGGTCATAAATCTGGCCGTCGGCCTCACAGTAGACCATCTTAATCCGTTCCGGTTTCATGGCAGCTCCGACTTGCTCGCAGCCGCGCAAATCAAGATGCCCGCGGCGACTCCGACATTAAGCGATTCAAATCCTCCGGGTGACGGGATCGTTACCGACATCGAGCACGACTCGCGAACCAGCCTTCTCATCCCGGTTCCCTCTGACCCCAGAACGATCACGCGCGGTCCACTGTTCGGTATTCGGTCGGGGGGCAGTCCACCTGACACAACCGTGCCGGCGACGGTCATTCCCAGCGAAACACAGCGCTGAAGAGTCCGAGCCAGGTTGGTAACCTCTCCAACCGGGACCCTCGCCGCGCCACCCGCCGAGGCGCGGATCGCCGCGGGCGTCAACCTGACGCTGCGATCCTTCGGAAGGATCACCCCGACCACCCCGAAAAACGCTGCCGTCCGCAGGATTGAACCAAGATTCTGCGGATCCTGAACCAGATCCAGCGCAACCAGGATGCCATCTCCGGCCCTGTCTACCTGATCAACAAGCTCATCTCCATCAACCGGATCCATCCGTTTAAGCAGGGCCGCGATTCCCTGAGCGTTCGCCGGGCCGACCAGTTCCTCGAAATCGGCCGGATCCGCCTCGCGCACACGGATGCCAAGCGAGGCAGCGTCCCGCGCGATCTCAACCGCGCCCGGCGGCGTGCGGCGGTCGAGAACAATCTCTTTGATGGCGTTCGGTCTGACCGACAGAAACTCGCGTACCGGGTGAATCCCGCACACCACTATCGCGTCATCACCATCGAAGGATCGTGGCGCGGACGGCCTTCCCGGACCCTGGGCCGATCCCCGAACAGCCTGGGACCTGGATGAGTCCCCCGCCCTGCCACGATATCCATGGTCAGACGAACCACTCGACTCATAACGGCGCCCTGACCGGACTGCCTGACCGCGTCCACGTCCCGCGTCACGACTCTCACCGCCAGATGACACCCGGCCACGCGCGCCGTCCCGGACTCCACCGCCAGATCTGCGTCCGCCAGGTCTGTCCTGTGGACGTTCCGGCCTGTTCCTGTTTCTTGAATCCATCTTGCCCCCCGAAAAGGATAGGTGCGTGTCAGGCGCCCCGGATTCGCCGGGCCGCCAGGACGGGGTCGTCGGCGTGAGTGATTGGCCTTCCCACGACCAGAATGTTCGCGCCGGCGCTGTACACCGACTGGGGATCACCGGTACGGGCCTGATCGTCCTGCCCCTTCACTCCGGAGTCGACCGGACGTATGCCGGGAACCACAAAAAGGAACCCGGGAGGCACCAGACTACGCATGGCCGCGACCTCACGTGGAGACATGACTACTCCATCAAGACCGGCGTCGACCGCCAGAGATGTCAGTCTGGTGACCGCCTGCTGCGGTTCCTGACCGGGCCAGATCGCACCGAGTTCCTCGCCGGAGATCGACGTAAGGACTGTTACCGCCACAACTTTGATGCCATTCTTCCGTGCCGCGGCCGCCGACGCAAGCATCGAAGGCCCTCCCGAGGCGTGCACCGTCAGAAGGCCTGCGCCCAGATCCGCGGCAGCGGACACCGCACCGGCCACCTGGATCGGAATATCATGCAGTTTCAGATCCAGAAACACCCTGCCGCCGAAGGTGGCGATACGATCCACCGCCGCTGGCCCGTGAGCGCCGTACAACGTCAATCCGACCTTGAACCAGCCGACCTCTCCGGCCAGGGCCGATGCCAGATCGCACGCCCTGCCGAGGTCCGGCGTGTCGAGGGCCACGCATATGCTGTCAACCGGTATCATGACAATCCTTCCTGCGTTTCGTGGGTGCTATTTCCAGATGCCGCGGAGCCGCCTGGTGGCGACGAGGATCATGTCGTTCAGGTCGCGGTGGTATTCCTGAGCCTCCACCATGTGAACCTCGAGCGAGGGAAACATCTCGTCACTGCCGAAGATGCGCGAAAATTCCTCGAGGAACAACTCCATGCCCGACCGTGGATGAACCATCCCTGCCGCGGATCCGGGCAGACAAGTCAGGAAGGTGGAGGTTCTGAGCTTCAAAAGCTTTTCGGCCATGAACCAGGCGACCTCCCTGGCGCGAGCCTGGGAAAAATCATCGCTGTTGCCCATGCCGAAGACCAGTATGCGGTTGGCTGCGAAACGCCCATAAGCCGGAAGCAGCGTCACATCGCGAAATCTGGTCGAGACCCGGCCGCCGGCCAGCATGCGCGACATCATCCCGCACAGCCGCCAGTCGACCAGCCCGGTCAGCCCGCGCGGAGGTTTCTGGTCGTCAAACACGGGCAGCACGAAGGTGTCGACCGACACGCGATCGATCTGGTGCAAATCCGGCTTGACCAGGGAGACCTTCATCCCGGCAGCTCCGTCAGCGCGTCACCTTCTTCGAGGGGTGCCGCGCCTGCAATGGCGGTATCTTCGACGTCGTGACCTTTCGCCGCGCCTGGGCGCAACATCGATCCAATTCTGTCCAGGACGCCATTTACGAAAGCACTGGAGTCCTCGGAGCCGAAACGCTTCGACAGCTCAATCGCCTCGTTCAGGACGACCTTGAGCGGTGTTTCGGCGATGTTTTCGAGTTCCCATGTCGCCAGACGCAATATGTTCCTGTCCACGTTGGCCATCCGATCGAGCCGCCAGTTCGTGGACGCATCCTTGATCAACGTATCGATGTGTTCAAGGCTGCCGGTCACGCCATCGACAAGCCTCTCGGCGAACTGCCGTGTGGCCTTTTCCTCCTGGGGCAGTTCCATCCAGAACGCCTCGGTGTCGAACCGGCCAGAGCGATTATATTCCCACATGTACATGAGCTGGAGGGCGCATTCACGCCCGCGACGTCTGGTTCCCATCAGTCCCCCGGAATCTCCCGATCACATCTGTTTCAGCAGGTTGGCCATCTCGATGGCGGACAGGGCGGCATTCCAGCCCTTGTTTCCGCCCTTGGTGCCCGCACGCTCGATCGCCTGTTCCAGCGTGTCGGTCGTGAGAACCCCGAAGATCACCGGAACCCCGGAATCGAGCCCGGCCATCGCGATCCCCTTCGCCGCCTCGCTGGCGACGTAATCGAAATGCGGCGTGGAGCCGCGCACGACAGCGCCCAGGCAGATAACGGCATCGTATCGGCCCGACTTGGCGGCCCTGGCCGCGACAAGCGGGAGTTCGAACGCACCCGGGACACGGATCACGTCGACATCGTCAGGCGACGCGTCATGACGGGCGAGCGCATCCATGGCGCCTTCCTCAAGCCGATCAGTGATGAAGTGGTTGAAACGACTGACGATCATGGCGACCTTCAGTCCCTTGGCAGTCAACTTTCCTTCGATGATCTGACCCATCTGAGAACCTCCCGGTCATCCGTGCATACAAGCCCACAGGAATTTACTCCAAGCCGATTATTTACACAACCCGGGGACAGGGACGGAGATGGGGACTATTCCTGGGTCCAGGGGATAAGGAGATCTGGATTCTCGACCCGCAGCATGTCGAGACGACGGATGAATTCCTTCATGTAGTCCACCGGTCCGATCGTGATGCGCACGTACCCTTCGAAGTCCTTGATGCCGCTGCGGTCGCGCACAAAGACGCCGACAGACTCCAGCTTGCGGCAGAATCCGGCCGGATCGTTGAGACGGACGAGGATGAAGTTACCGGAAGTACTACGGACATCCACGCCGCGTTCGGCCAGCGCCTGAACAACCCAGGTCCGGCCAACCCTGCACTCGCTGACGTAGTTCGAGATGAACTCGTAGTCCAGAAGTGCCGCGGCAGCGCCGACCTGGCCGAGAACGTTTACGCTCTTCGGATTGTATAGACGGCGCAGGTTGGTCATCACCTCTCCCGAAGCCATCAGGTAACCGACGCGGAGCCCCGCCATGCTGAGGCACTTCGAGAACGTCCGGGTAACGACCAGATTCGGAATCTTGCCGACCAGACGGGCTGACGTGACGCCGCAGAATTCGAAGTAAGCCTCGTCCACGATAAAGAGAGTGGAGCGGAATTCGGCGCAGAGTTCCTGGATGTTATCCGGCGGGGTGACCACTCCGGTCGGATTGTTCGGGCTGGCGATGTAGCACAGCTTGGTGTCTTGACGAAGGGTCCTGGTCAAGGTTCTGGTCGGAGTGTCGAACGGATCCTCGGGCATCGCAAGGCGCGGCTCCACGCCGCGACCGCGACAATAAACCAGGAAATGGCCATAGGTCGGCCATACAAGAACGACGTCGTCACCAGGGTCGACGTAGGAACACACGACCAGGCTGAGCGCGTCGTCAGAACCGTTCGTTACTATGATGTCTTCCGCGGGAACGCCCGTGTACGCGACAAGCGTCTTGCGCAGCTTGGCAGCCCCGAGATCCGGATACCAGTTGATATGATGCGAATTTTTCAGAAATCTGGTTATCTCGTCTATTACGCGCGGAGATGGGGGAATGACGCTTTCGTTCCAATCCAGCTTCAGGGGGCTGAGCCCGGCCGGAAGCTGCGAGATCGTGTCCAGAGATGAGACCGCATCATAAGGTTTCAGACCAGAAATCAGCCGCGAAGGCGCCGGCAGGGGTCTGGTGCCGAATGAAATGACTTCAGGTTCCTGTTTGGCATTAAGCAATTCAACCACCGTGCAATTCGTGCCCGCGCCCCGAAAAAAACGGGGCTTGGATTCTACATGCAATATCCGAGCCATGCACCAGAAAACAACAAGCCCTTAAAATACAAGTAATTAGCATCAACTATTCACCTTGGTGATTTCCGAATTGGATGAAAGTTACTCCACTTGTGGGGTATCCCCCGCCACCCCGAAGGAAACACCGCGGCCTCAGCCAGGGTGACCCGGACAAGCCGCCGCTTCGTCGAGGGCAGTCCACTGTCGACGGCTTTCCCGAAAAGTTTATGCCGTTTCTTTGCTGGTTTTTGCGAAGTCGACTTACGATTCCAAAGGAACTATTTGCCTTCCCGGATGGAGGTCGCGATGCAACGCGCGAAATTGATGGGGCTGTTGTCAGCCTCGGTATTCCTGTTGATTTCAGGAACTTCCCTGGCCAACCCGGATGATCTGAACACGATCTCGGGAATCACGGTCACCGAGGAAGCGGATGAAACAGTGATATTGATCTCGGCCGAACACACACCGACGTTCAGCGTCTTCAAGCTGGACAAGCCGATGCGTTTGTTCGTCGACGTGTCGCAGGCGGACGCCAGCAAGGTTTCCGACCCTGTCATGGTCGACAACGGCGTTCTCGACCAGATTGTCGGTATGCAGATCAAAAGCAACGGCACCCCTGTCGGCAGAATAATCATCGGTCTCCGCCAGAGCGCTGCCTATGACATCAAGGCCACCGATCGCGGAATTGTCGTGCGTGTGGACGGGGCCGGCCGCCGCGCGGCTGCTCCCGACACGGACGAGTTGAACGCCGAGGTCGCAAGGATCAAGGCTGAACTCGCCCGCGAGAAGGAGTTGCTGGAACAGATCAGAAAGAATCGCGAACGCGAGGCCGGTCTGAGACTGTCCGAGGAGCAGAGCCGTCTCGAGGCCGAGAGGCTGAGGGCAAAGGCCGAGGAATTGAAGACCGAGGCAGAACGCGAAGCACGCGAGACTGCAAGGCTGACATCCGAAGAAAAGGCACGTCTGGCCGAAACCAGGAAAGCACGGATCGCCGAAGAAAAGAGTATTGCCGAACTGAACCGTCTGAAAGAACAGGAAAACTCGAAGCTGGCTCAGGTGCGCGAGGCCAGGGAAAGAGAGGAGGCATTGACGGCCCGCCTGGCGGAAGCCCGCAAGAATAATCAGGAACAGAGGGCCGCGACCCTCCAGGCCGAAATAGACCGTGCGCGCGCGGACAAGGCTCGTCAGGAAAAAGAGATGGCCGACCTTGAAAAGAAGGTCGAAACCGCGAGAGTCGAAGCTGCCAGGGCAGCCGAGCTGACAAGACAGGCAGAACGCCTTGAGGCACGGGTCACCGAGGAGAAGGCGGAACTCGCGCGCCTGAAGAAGGAACGTGACGAGGCATCGAAGGCCTGGAGCCAGACGGTCGGAAAGCTGGAAACCGAAGAGAAGCGCCTTGAGGCGATTGCCAGGAGCCGAGCCCAGGCGGAACGTGAGGTCGCGGCACTGAAGGCCGAGGTCGACAACCTGAAGAACAACCGCAAGGCGGTTGAAACCGACGAAGCTCGACAGCTTCGCGAACAGATCGAGTCGCGCGAGACAGAACTGAAGGCATTGCGCGCGAAGGCCGAGGCGGCTGACGAGGCCGCGCAGTCTGCAAAGATCAAATTGACCGCCAAGGAAAAGGAGATCGCGGATCTGAAGACCGGACTCGAGAGCGAGCGGATGTCCCACGAGGCGAGGCTTCTGGCCGAGCAGAACGCGGCCAAGAAAGAAATTGAAGCTCGTGAAAACGAAATCGCCCAGCTCAAGGCAGAGACGGAAAAGGCAAGAAAGGCTGCCGCCAGGGCCGATGGCCAGATGACGGCTTCCCAGAAGGATTCGCTCGCGCGCCTGGAAGCAAAGGAAAAGGAGCTTGCGGCCGCGCGGGCTGAGGCTGGAAGGATCGCGACCGAATCCGAAGCCAGGATCGCCTCTGAGAAGGCGGCGGCCGAGGCCAGACTGGCTGCCAGTGAAAGGGAACTCGCCTCTCTGCGCGCGCAGGTCGAGGCGACGAAGGTCGCGGCTCAGGAAGAAGGGCGCAATCGCGCGCTGGCGCAGAGCGAGCAGGAAGTAGCTTCGCTCCGTTCCCAGTACGAAGAAGCGCTGGCTGACGTGACCGAGAGGAGCCGGGTACAGGAAGCCCGCATCCAGGATCTGTCGGCGCAGGTCGAGACCGCCCAGGTCGAGATGGCCGAACGTGACCAGGAGCTGGCCTCAAGCGAAAGGAAGATCCAGGAACTGGAATATCAGGTCGACACGCTGAAGAAGAACCGTTCGGCCGATGAGACAAAGGAAGTCGCCCGTCTTCAGAAGATGGTTGACCAGAAGGAAGCCGAAATCCAGAAGCTGGCGAAGAGCAGGAATGCCAGCGAGAACAGGAAACTTGAAGTTGCGCAGAAGGAACTGGCCGGGTACCGGGCCGAGATGGCGGCGGCCAGCAAGCGCGAGCAGGAGGCCCTGGCCAGGGAACGAGCGGCGGCGGCAAGAATCGACGAGCTCAGTCTCGAAGCCAGCAACTCAAATTCGAAGTTGACCGAGAAACAGAAGGAAGTCGAGAGACTTAAGACCGAACTGTCTGCGGCCAGGGATGCGGCAGGCACCGCCGAACGTCAGGAACGTGAGAAGGCCGACCGCGAAATCGCCAGACTGACGAAGGAACTCGAATCCGCCCGCACCGCGGAAAAGAAAGCGGCCAAGGAAGCCAATGCCGCGGCCCAGGCCGAGATTGATCGCCTCAGGAATGAACTCGAACTGGCGAAGAAGGATGCGGCGAAGCCTGCTCCGATGCAGGAACGCGTGACCACGATCAACGCGATCGATTTCAAGAATTCCAGCAGCGGACCGAGCATCGTTCTGTCGATTGAAGGCGAACCGGACTACTCGATCACGACGCGTGACGGCGCTTACATCCTTACCATCGAGGGCGCCAGCCTCCCGAAGGAACTTGCGCGCAGGCTGGATGTAACCGCGTTCAACACTCCGGTGGCCATGGTCAGTTCGTTCCAGCTCGAGAGCGGACGGATTCAGGTCGTCGCTTCGCTGGACAAGCCTGTAGGCCAGAATCTGTCCAGACAGGGTGGCAAGCTTGTTTGGAACTTCTCCGGACCGGCGTCTTCAGAACTGATGGCCGGCGTGACACCGACTCCGCGCGTTGGGCCGATGGCGGCGCAGGCCGCGACCGCGCCGGCGGCCAGGGCCGCTTCCCCGGAGATGGCCGAGGATCCGAAGACCGCTGGTGGAGAGGGATACCTGAAACCGTCGCTTGTTCCCAAAAAGAAGAAATACCAGGGCCGCAGGATCAATCTAACGGTCAAGGACGCCGACATCCAGAACGTACTGACGTTCCTCGCCCGCGAGGGGCGTGTCAACATCGTCACTTCCGAAGAGGTGAAGGGAAAGGTGACCTTCCACCTGGAAGACGTGCCGTGGGATCTCGCTCTGGATACGGTGTTGAAGGCGAAGGGACTCGACTACGTTGTCGAGCAAGGCATCTACCGCGTGGCTAGCGCTGAATCGATCCAGAAGGAATACGAGACCAAGGTCGAGAAGGCCAAGAAGCAGCGCGAACTGAAGCCGGTCGTCGTGAGGCTCGTGCCGGTCAACTACGGCAAGGGCGGAGAAATGGCCACGCGAGTCAAGGACGTCCTCTCGGACAAGGGCTCGGTCTCGGTCGACGAACGCACGAACACCCTGGTAATCAAGGATACCGAGGACTACCTGGCCGCGGCCGAGGAACTGGTTACCAGACTGGACCAGCAGACCCCGCAGATCCTTATCGAGGCACGCATCGTCGAGGCACGCACCACGTTCTCCGAAGACATCGGTATCCAGTGGGGCGGAAACTTCTCGATGTCGTCGGCTTTTGGAAATGAAACGGGCACGGCGTTCCCGTCCAGCATCGGGCTCGCCGGCGGCAGCGGCGCGGCTGACCCCAGCGGCGGCATCTCGCTTGACAATCCAAACTGGGCGGTCAACCTTCCCGCCGCGGTCGGAACCGGATCCGGCGGTGCCATCGGTATACAGCTCGGGTCGATCGGCGGCATCGGGAATCTGACGCTGCGTCTGTCGGCCGCTGAAGAAAACGGTGACGTGAAGATCATTTCCTCACCGCGAATCAGCACGCTCGACAACCGGAAGGCATCGATCTCCCAAGGTGTCCAGATCCCGATCAGCGTGGTGTCTGCGGCGGGCGTCAACACCCAGTTCTTCTCGGCGGACCTGCGCCTTGACGTGGAACCGCACGTCACACGCGACGGCCACATCAACCTGAAGCTCGACATTACCAAGAACGAACCGGACTTCGGTAACCTGGCCGCGAACGGCAACCCGACTATCCAGAAAAAAGAGGCTCACACCGAGCTGCTCATCCGTGACGGCGACACCACGGTCATCGGCGGTATCTACACGCGCAGCACCGGCAAGTCCTTCAAGAAGATCCCGTTCCTCGGTGACATCCCGGTTCTCGGGTGGCTGTTCAAGTCGCGCAACAGATCCGACGACCGTTCCGAACTGCTGATTTTTATCACCCCCAAGGTCGTAAACAGAGAGGTGTCGCTATGAAAAACAAGGCTTTTATCGCCAGGCTCGCGGCCATGGCCGTCCTGATCGGTACGCTGCCTACTCTGGTGACATGCGAACGCGAGAACCCGCGCGCCCTGTTCGTATACGACGTCATGGCGGTGTCGGCCAGAACGGACTGCATCATCCAGCCCGGTCAGCGGGCGCAGGCAGTCATGTCGAGCGGTATCATGGACGTGATGCTGACCAACACGTACTACATGTACCCGCGCTTCAAGAACTTGCTGACCAGCAGCTTGACCTTGATCAAGGAAGGTCCTGGCTCGCTTCAGACCGAGGTCAACTACATTTCAATCAAGGGCGCGATATCCTGGATTGACCTGGGCGAGTTGAACGGCTCACTGGATAGCGCACAGCAGCAGACCTTACTGGTCGACGGAATTCAGCACACGGTCTCGGCAGGACTGGAGCCGGAAGAAGAAGGAGCTGTCGGTCTCGAAGTCATAAAGGCCGAGGTCGGCAACATACTCGGCGAACAGCTCAGGGCCAAGAAGGGTACCCAGGAAGCCGTGGACATCAACGTCTACGTGATGCTCCAGGCTGAAAACCTTGCCGGCGAAGTGATCTACTCGAATGAGCTCGCTTTCCCGATCAAGGTCTGTTACGGATGTCTGGTTGCTCCGTCTGCCTCGACGCAAATCAGTGAGATGCCTTGTTTCCCCGGTCAGGACTACGGAGTGCCGTGGGTCATGTGCAGAGGTCTTGCCAGATACAAGGACGATTGCCCCACGTACTGACACACGCCCTGCCGAATACGGCTCCACGACCGATGTTCGGTGATATCCTTCAACACAGTCTTGCAGGTTGATCGCGAATGTTGCGGTTCAAACCACCCGGATGGCATGGCCTGATTGCCGCGGCGATCCTCATCGCGTCCGCAATCTTCCGCCTGGCCTTCGTTCCCGACGCGAGGCTGGCCGGGGACGAGGCGACCCAATACGCAACCGCCAAACATGTGGCGGAACTGAAGTATTTCCCTGTCAAGGGCGTCAGCATGACTGGCGACAAGGCTATGACGCCGGGTGGTCTCTACCACTTGATAATGTCCGTGCCGTTCTTCTTCACGTCTAACCCCATGGGCGCCGGCGTCTACCTGGTGATTCTGAACCTGCTCGGGCTGGCGCTGGGATACGCTGTTTTTCGCAGGGAATTCGGAACGTTCGCAGCACTGATGGTACTCCTGTTGTCCGCATTCAACCCTTTTTCCGTCTTCTTCTCGGATCGACAGTGGAACCCGAACCTGCTTGTTCCGCTTGGTTTTCTATGGATCTGGCTGCTGCTTGGCGCCCTGCGCGGCGAGGGTCGCTTCCGATGGGGCTGGCTGGCGGCGTTGCTCGTCGTTTCCCCGCAGATTCACATGTCCTGTCCGCACCTGACCCTGATGACGCTGGTAATGATGGCCTGCTGGAGGCCGCGCGTCAGGTGGGGACATGTGGCGGCCGGCATCGGAATCGGCTTTTCAACGTACCTGCCCTACTTCGTGGTCGACTGGATGGACGGGTGGGTGAACACTTCACGCATCATCAACCAGATCTCGGCTGCCGCCTCACCCTGGTATGAAGCATTCAGGGCGGGATACTACCAGGCGCTGTACGCGGCTGGCGACTTCACCTACTTCCTCGGAAAGGGATTCTGGTTCCCCATGACCGAGTGGGGATTCCTGGCGCAGGGTGGCACCGAAAAGTACGCTGCGCTGCTAGGTCTGCCTTCCGCTGCGGGACTGCTCTCCCTGGCTCTCGTGGCAGCCGCGCTTGTCATCGCACTGGCCTCACACGGCTGGATGGTGGTCGCCACCATTATGGACTGGCGAAGGGGCTTTGTCCGAAGCGTCCGCGACAATCCTCTGTGGACCTTGACGCTGCTTAACCTTCCGGTGCTCGTCGGACTGCTTCTGAAGACCGGAAAGGCATTCTATCCGCACTATTCCATGGTTCTCTTCGGACTGGCTCTGGTCCCGGTCGCCATGCTTGTGCGCCGCTTGAACCCTCCGGCCAGGGTGCCCGGCGTCGCCGCGCTTGTCACGGTGATTCTTTCGGTCTGCATCGCGTCGAACCAGGCGGTTCTGACAGCCCGTTACTACCGTACACAGGAGTCCGCTGCCTCGGTGTTCCTGATGAAAGAGGCCTCCCGGCTGATCCTGCAGGACGCTGGCGTTTCGTCGTTCTCGGTCGTTGTGGACATGCCCCGCACGCGCATCGGGACGTATCCGATGTCCGTGATCGCGCGCGAGTACCATCACGCCCCGTGGAGAGAAACCAAAGACACGCGGCTGCTATATGTTCTCGCGCCAGCGGGGTCGAGACACGAGACGGATGCGGTAAGAATCTGGGAAATCGATGGGAAGCGATTGATCAGGAAGATGAAGAATCCCTAGCCCCGGGTGCCACGGATCACTTTTTCGGAAGCTTATTGCAGTTCTGGACGTCGGTCATCGACTGTGCCTTCCACGCGCACACCGCGAAGTCCATATCGCCACTCTCGCACCTTGCGACACAGCTGTTCCGGATGTAACCCTGCATGCTGGCGGGGCTGACCGCCTGAATGAACTTGTCGCACACCTTGTCGCACTTCGGTCGTGGCGTCCCCTGGGTTGCCGCCGGAGCCGGTGCCGGAGCCGGTGCCGGAGCGGGGGACGGCTGGGCCACAACGGGGGCAGGAGCCGGTGCCGGCGCAGGTGCCGGGGCAGGTGC
>CAZNJW010000002.1:53274-75934 GCA_964573455.1 uncultured Anaeromyxobacteraceae bacterium
GGAGCCGGAGCGGGCGCGGGGGCTGGAGCCGGAGCCGCGGCCTGGGCTCTTTCATCCCTTGGGGATGGCGGAGTCGTCGGCCTGACGTCGCGCATCTTCGGTGCGCAATGATCTTCGCCGAGCACAAAAGCGCCATCGACCTCGACCATGATCATGATCGGGCCCTTGCATCCCCTGCCCTCAACGTTGACCTCGCGGGCGCCGGCCTTGACGTTGTCCACGGTGACCGGTGTGGTGCCCACGAATTTTCCATCGATGCTGACCCTGGCGCCAAAAGGCCGGGCAAGCACCGTGACGGAGCCACCCATCACCTCAAGCTCGACACGAACCTTGCGCACGGTCTTCTCGGCGACTTCGACATATCCTTCGAAAGGACGGAATCCTGGCGCGCTGACCTTCACCTGAACCCACCGCTGCGAAGCCGACTCATGAAAGGCAGATCCGCTGCCGATGGTTGACTGGTCGGCGATCGAGATGGACGCGTCCGCCGGGACGGTCTGAACGTACAGCCAGGCCGGCGACGTAAGGTCAGCTTTGGCCTTCCTGGGAAGCGCCTTGAAAGCCTCGCCATCGATCATCGAACCAGCTGGTTCGAATCCGTCGTCGGACACGGCCTCGCCAGCCAGGACGGTACCGGATGCCAGCGACACCGCAGCGGCAAACAGCACGGCAGTAATGGAAGACACCGCGAAAGACCTCATAAAATCCCTCCTGTTTCGCAGGCCGGGACCACAAAAGCCCCGCATGAACCTGGCGAATCACTAACAGTGCGGAATTGTTGCAGACGTATCGGGGCGTGTCAACGAGCGCGGATTCAAAAAACGGATACAATATCGAGGTTTCCTATCTGACTTCCCCTGGAGGGCCATGAAAAGCTCAGTTCTGGCGCTCGTGACGGCAACTTCGATGCTGGCCGCGTGCGGTCTGCCCCAGGACAGGCCGGACGCGTTCGTCGCCGGTGACAACGGCGCCAGTGACGGCGAGATGCTCGATAACGGCCTGACCGATGTGGCGGACGGGTTCGAGATTTCCGACACGTGGGACGTTTCCAGCGATTACCTGATCGATACCCACGACAACGACCTTGAGATGAACCTCCCGGACGAGGGATCGGACTCCTCGGACTCCGGTGATGACAGCACGGTTGATAGCGATTCGACCGACATCGACACGCAGTTGGACTCCCTGGATACATGTGCCCACTGCCCACGCGGCATCTGCGACCCCGAGACGCTGGAATGCGTCGAGTGCACCGAAGACCGGCACTGCGAAACCGGGTCATTCTGCGACGGCGACCGTTGCCGTAACCAGCTCTGCAGTCCGGGCGCCAATTTCTGTGTCGACAGTGTGCTGTACTCCTGCTCACGTAACGGTGGCGGTTTCACCATCCTCTCCGACTGCAACGACTACAACCCGTGTACGCTCGGTGATCGGTGCGAAATAAACAGATGCGTCTCCGGAACCGCTATCGACTGCTCCGATGGCAATCCGTGTACCAACGATTACTGTGATGTATCGGGAACCTGCGCCCACTATGACGCGGAAGGCACAGTCTGCAACGACTTCAACCCCTGCACCAGGGATGACTACTGTCACGCGGGGGCGTGCGTACCGGGCGGGGCAAAGGACTGCAACGACTCCAACCCGTGCACTTTCGACTACTGCGTCTCGACGACCGGTTGCGTACACGAGCCAGGAACGGGTTCCTGCTCGGACTCGAACGGCTGCACGGAACAGGATCGCTGCATCGAGGGAAGCTGTTCAGGCGATGCCCGCGATTGCGACGACCATGACGAGTGTACGGCCGACTTCTGTTACTCGGGGACCTGTTACCACCAGGGCATTGCGGGCTGCTCGAACTGCGTTCTGGATCAGGACTGCGACGACGGAGACGAATGTACGGCGGACACCTGCGACCAATCCAATGGCGCCTGCCTGAACACGCCTCTTCGCACAGGCGGCTGTTGTCTGACCATCGGTGACTGTCCTCCTGTCGCGCAGTGCCTGATACCGATCTGCAACTCGGCCCGTCGTTGCACCACTGGAGCTCTCCTGCAGGAGTCGTGCTGCCTTCCAGTCGTCCTGGACGAGGATTTCCGCGATGGCTGGCCTCAGGACTGGTTCATCGACAACATTGACTGGGACATCGGGTGGAGACTTGTCCAGGAGGTTACCGGTATCGACGGCCTGACCGGACCGATGCTCTACTTCGGGGACGAACCCCAGAACGGCTACGACAGCGGTGACCAGGTGGCGGGAACCACGCGCTCGGCTCCGGTTACCCTTCCCGCTTCAAGTGCCGTCCAGATGACATTCTCAACCTGGCAGGACGTGGATCCGACAGGCGGCTACGACGAGTTCACCGTCTCGATTCTGGCTGAAACGATCGATGGACCGCGTCGCTTCATCGTCTGGAACAGACCCTCCGACTTCCAGATGAAGCAGACGACACCGGTCACTATCGATCTTTCCGGATTCGCCGGACACACAGTCCGCATCGAATTCTCCTTCGACTCGCATGACGGGTACTCGAACGCGGGACGTGGGGTTTTTGTCGACGACATAGGCCTCGAAGCAACCTGCCTGCCGCTTGCGTGCCTGAAGGACTACCACTGCAAGTCAGCCGGGATCAACGGATTCTGCAGGCTAAACAGGTGCGACTTCCAGACAGCCTGGACGCATGCCGGCAGTTTCGGCGGGCCGGGGTCTGGCAGTGGCAGTTTTCTTGCGCCGACCGATCTTGTCTCCATGCCCGGTCCCGAAGGAAACGGCAGCCAGCTTCTGGTCAGCGACAGCAAGACCCACTACGTTCAGGTCTTTGACTCGAACGGAAAATTCGTGCGCATGTTCGGAGGATACGGTGTGAACGACGGTCGCTTCCTGTCGCCCAGGGGGATGGCTGAGTCGGAGGGCCGCGTCTTCATCGTCGACAACTCGGGTGGACGCGTTCAGGCAATGACACCGGCCGGGGTGTTCCTTTACAAATTCGGTTCGGCCGGCATCGATCCGGGACAGTTCGACACGCCACGAGACGTCGGCGTGTCGCCTGATGGAAACACTGTTTACGTGGCGGACACTGGAAACCACCGGGTGTCGGTTTTCAGCCGCCTGGGAGTCTACAGGTACTCGTTCGGCAGGTATGGAAAGACCGACGGACGCTTCAGGACGCCGGCGGCCCTTTCGGTCGCTCCGGACGGCAGGGTGTGGGTCTGCGACACTCAAAACAATCGAATCCAGGTGTTTGAGCCTGATGGAGTGCTTAGCCGCGTCATCGCGCCGACAGGATTGTTCAAACTCAATTATCCCGGCGGAATCGCCTGCCTTTCGGACGGCCGCGTCGTAGTTGCCGACACGTACAATCACAGACTTGTCCTGTTTAACTCCGATGGCGAAGTCGTCGACACCCTCGGTTCGTTCGGATACGGCGAGGGTCAATTCAACTACCCGTCTGACGTAACCGCCATAAAGGGAGTATCGGGCGAACGCCTGGCCGTGGCGGATGCCGGGAACTTCAGGATTGTATTCTGGGCGGTCAAACGCTGGTGATCGAAAGAAACCGCAGTTTTCCGGATGGTTCTAATCGCAATCGTAGGTGCATTCGTATCTGACTGCCCACCCATTGTACTCGCAGCAAGTCCTGACCCCTTCGATGTAGCAGTTCGCATGATCGCGGTAGCACCTGCAGTTTTCCTTGAGGGTATGGGCACAGCCGGTTGAGGCATTGCAGGAATCGTTCGTACAATCGAGTCCGTCGTTGCAGTTCAGGCTTCCTCCACCACCGCACACGCCGGACGTGCACTTCTCGTCCGTGGTACAAGCATTGGCATCGTCGCAGAAAGTGCCATCAGGGAGCATGGCGAACGTGCATCCAACGCCTTCCAGACACATTCCACTAAGGCAGGAGTTCGCGGAGGAGCAGACGATCGGCTGTCCCTTGCACTCACCGCCCATGTCGCAGACGTCGTTTTCAGTGCATTCAAGACCGTCATTACAAGCCGACGTATGCGCCTCGTTTACGCAGCCGAACCCTTCGAGACAGTAGTCGTTCGTGCACTGATCGAGGTCGTTGGGGCACTGAACCGCCGAACCACCGCATGTACCATTGGAACAGACGTCGTTCTCGGTGCAGACAAGACCGTCGTCACACCTGTCCGTGTTGTTTTCGCTGACACACCCCGCGACCGGATCGCAATAATCGTTGGTGCACGGATTCCCGTCATCGCAATTGACAGTCGGGTTGCCGACGCACAAGCCGCCCGCACACTTGTCCCCCGAGGTGCAGATGCTTGCGTCGCTGCAGGGCTGGCCATCCTGAACCGGCTCGTACCGGCACCCCGTTGCGCTGTCGCACCAGCTTGAATTACAAACTTTGTCCGGACAGTCGAGAACGCCGACCGGCTGGCACTCGCCGTTAACACAACGATCACCCGTCGTGCACGTGTCGTCGTCGCTGCACCCTCCGTTAACAGGCGTATGCACACACACTCCGTCGTTTCCGCAGGCATCGCTGGTGCATGAGTTATAGTCGTCGCAATTGATCGTTCGATAGACGCACTGTCCGGTCAGCGGATCGCAACTGACCTCGTCGCACGGACTCTCACGCTCGCAGACCTTGTCCGAATGCACGCACACGCCGCTGCCGGCCGGATCGCACGAATCGATTGTACAGAGATTCGAGTCGTCGCAATCAAGCGGCTTCTGGCCACATGTGCCCGTCAACGGATCGCAGGTCGCGGCCATGCATGGCTCGGCCGGACAATCCTTTTCGTCGAAAACGCAGCCTGAAGAGGGGTCGCAGGAATCGACCGTGCAGACATTCTTGTCGTCGCATTCAACAGGTACACGGGAGATCACGCCCGTGACCTGATCGCACGAGTCGTCAGTACATGCGTCGCCGTCATCGACGACTACAGGCGAATTGACACAACCAGTTTCGGGATCACAGGAATCGATCGTGCACGCGTCACGGTCATTGCAGTCGACCTGGAGGTACTGACAACCGACCCCATCCTTGCACTTGTCGATCGTGCAGAGATTGTTGTCATTGCATCCGCCAGTCCCGGAAATGCACTCCCCGAATACGCACTGATCGTTCAATGTGCAG
Source organism: uncultured Anaeromyxobacteraceae bacterium (assembly GCA_964573455.1). Taxonomy (GTDB): domain Bacteria; phylum Myxococcota_A; class UBA9042; order DTJE01; family DTJE01; genus JAGOFO01. Next base: position 58,379 of record CAZNJW010000002.1, read on the forward strand.
GGGTCTCCGTCCTCGCAGGGCAGATCTTCGTTGACGCTGTAGCATCCGCTGACCGGATCGCAGTAATCGGCGGTGCACTGGTTCCCGTCGCTGCATTCCGCGGTGCCGGTACCACCGACGCACTCACCGTCCACGCAGATATCGGAAATCGTGCAGATGTCCTCGTCGTCGCAGGTCGCCGTGTTGTTCAACGATATGCACCCTCCGACGTCCTGGCAGAAATCGTCGGTACAGTCATTGGCGTCGTCGCACACAAGCCTGGAATGACGACAGACGCCCTCGACACATGAGTCGGCAGTGCAATCGGAACCGTCGTCGCACCCTGCGGGTCCATCGCAGTTCTGGCAGTCGGTGATAGTCTGGTTCACGCAGCCACCGTCGACTCCGCAATAATCAACAGTGCACTGGTCGTCATCATCGCAGGAACGGATGGAGCCGGACACACAGGTCCCGGCCACGCATGTATCCCCGACCGTGCAGGGGTTGTTGTCACTGCATGCGCCGCTGCTGGCCACGTGAAGGCAGAAAAACACTTCGGTGTTACATCCGTCAAGCGTGCACGGATCCCCGTCGTCACATTCCTCATCGGTCGAACAGCGCTTGCACTCGGCAATCTCCTCGAACACGCAACAGCCGGACTGGCAGCGATCCACCGTACATTCATCGTCATCGTCGCAGTCAGGATTCTCTTGACACAATTCACCCGCAGGCACGTTCAGGCATCCCTCGGTGGAATCGCACGAATCGACAGTGCACTGAACGCCGTCGTCGCACGATATCAGCGCGTACACACACTCGCCACGGCCGAGATCACACGTCTCGGTCGTGCAGGCGTTGGAATCCCCGCACTGTTCGTCGTTCGTGCATGCGCATGTGTTCAGATGGACACAGCCGAATCCGGGAACGCACGAGTCGGACGTGCAGACATCGCCATCGGCGCAATCGACCGCCTGGAAGACGCACTCGCCGGTGGAGACATCACAGTAGTCGACAGTGCAATCCGAAAGATCCGAACACTCCGTGTCGGACTCGCAGGGACCGCAGCCGGAGATCTTCTGATGATGGCACGCTCCGCTCTGCATGCTGCAGGAATCAACGGTGCACGGATCACCATCATCGCAATCCTTGTCAGACACCTCGCACTCTGAGGAAACGCATGTTCCCGAACCTGAATCGATCCGGCAGACCGCCTGCTTGCAGATGCCCGCCTGACAGTCGTCGTCCTGATGACACTGTGCCGTACAGACGCAGTCATGCAGGCATTCTCCATCGTCGGAACACCAGTCCGTGGTGCAGATGTTCGAGTCGTCACATTCGCCGTCGGACCGGCATCCTGCATTGGCATCCGCGCCGTCATCGGTGACTGGCACATCCTGAATGATCCCGTCCGGATCGAAAACGTCGGCACCGGAATCCTGCTGGACCAGATCCGGTGCTTTCGTGTCCTGCCTGACCTCAACTGCGGCCGCGTCCGCGTCAGACGCGATGACACCGTCGAGCGGTAGTGAATCGTCTGAACCGATGATGTCCATGACAGGCACGACATCGTCACCGCACGAGACCAGCAGAACGACAAACAACATTGGAAGGTGCCAGCGGCGGGACATGATTCACCTCATTTTCGGGGGTGACGATCCGGAAAAATACACAGACCCGACACCCGGTCAGTTTCATTCTATCCAGATTATGCTAGGAACATGACACCAAAAGATCAACGCAAAACTCACGAAATCACGGCAGTTTGAACAACGTCGCAGCATTTGCGGAAGTGTAACCGGCAAGCCGTTCCACGGTCTCATTCCTGATTCGGGCCACGGCGATGGCCGTATGGGTGATAAACGATGGTTCGTTCGTCTTCCCGCGCAGAGGCACCGGGGCAAGGTACGGGGAATCGGTTTCGAGCAGCAGTCTATCATCCGGGATGAACCTGACCGCATCGACCAGTGAGCCGGAATTCTTGAAAGTCACCACGCCGGGTATCGAAAGCATGAAGCCGAGATCGAGCCAGACGCGCGCCTCGTCGACGCCACCGGTGAAACAGTGGATCTGACCTGGCATTGCGGGCCGTTTCCAGGCAGTCAGCACATCGCGGGTTTCATTGAATGCGTCCCGACTGTGAATGACTACCGGCAACCCAAGCTGACCTGCCAGATCAAGCTGCTGGGAAAAGGCAGAGAGCTGTCCTTCGCGGGACGACAGGCCGTAATGAAAATCAAGCCCGGTCTCTCCGATGGCCCTGACCCGATCGCTGGCTGCCAGCGCGGCGACCGTCTCCAGCAGCGCGGGGGTCACCGCGTCAGCCTCGTGAGGATGGACTCCTATCGCTGCAACAACATCCGGGTTGGCCTGAGAGACCGCCAACGCGTCCTCAAGGATCCGGTTATCCGAGCTGCTGCCTACCGTGACAACGAAATCGACGCCCGCCTTGCGGAAACGCTCCAGGACGTCAGGAAGACCTTCGCCGAAGAAATGCCGATCGATGTGAGCGTGTGAGTCTATGAACATCTCGGGCTGGAATGCCTTCAGTTGCTGCCGTTATTATCGTGCGGACGGCGCTCATGTCTGACATGTCTGCCGTGGCCGCCGCCCTTTTCATGAGCATGGTCCTGACCAGAAGGGCGAATGTTATTCGCCCCTGCGGGACCCTGTTCCCGTCCCCGTTCCTGCCCCCGTTCCTGCCCCCGTTCCTGTCCCTGCCCCCGTTCCTGTCCCTGTCCCCGTCCCTGTCCCCGTTCCTGCGCCTGCTTCGGCCGTGGCTCTCTGGAGACGCCATCTTCAGCCACGCCGTCCTCCCCGGAAGCGGCCTCGTCCTGTTCCTCGTCGACGATGTCACTCCCGGCATCGCCTGCGTTAACGCCGAGCTGGTCAAGCCTGAACTCCTCGATGACTCCTGGCCCGAGCGCCACCTTAACGGTGTTGCGCATCACCAGGACCTCCTTGACCCTGCCCTCTCCCTTGGGCGTCACAACCTGGGATCCGGTCTTCGGGAAATTCTTCATCAAGTCCGCGTAGACACCGTGTTCGTATGCAAGACAACACATCAAACGCCCGCACAGGCCCGAGACCTTCTGCGGATTGGGCACCAGGCCCTGCACCTTGGCCATCCGAATCGTGACCGTGGTGAACTCGCGAAGGAAGGTCGCGCAGCACAGTGGAAGGCCACAGGAACCGAGACCGCCCGTGCACCTGGCCTCGTCCCTGACGCCAATCTGCCGCAGTTCGATGCGCGACTTCAGGGCCCCAGCCAACTCCCTGACAAGGCTCCTGAAGTCCACCCTGCCGGGTGAAGTAAAATTGAACACGATCCTGGAATCGCCGTGCGTTACCTCGACCTCGGACAGGTGCATCTCGAGTTCGTGCTTGCGCACCAGCTCCACGAATACCCGACGGGCTTCGTGTTCGCGCGTCGTGTCCTTCTTCAGTGCCTCGGCGCCGTCCGCCGGTGACAGAACACGTACGACCTCGAAAAACTCGGACGGGATGAAAACCCTGCGAGACGAGGAGGTCATCGCCCGAACGTGGATATCGCCGCGCTCGGTTCTGACCAGAAGCACGTCACCAGAGTTGAAAGGCCGCTCCATCGCACCCGCCAACGCCTGTTTGCCTGTCCGTGGAAACCTGATCCAGCCGATTTCCGCGACCACGCCACCTGATCCGCCAAGAGTCGCGATCTCGGGCGTCTGGCCATCGCTCACGGGCAACGCCGCATTTTCCCTGTTTTCCATATAGATTCCCGGGAAGGGTTTCGACCCTTCCTGTGTCATTCCCCGACGGCACCGTTCAACGGGACGACGGAATCGCCGGACTCCCGTGTCACGGGCTTCGGAAGAAACAAATTGAACCGCCTGGCGGACGAACGATCCACGCCCTCAACGGCATAGATCGCAAGGGCATTTCTGCCCTCTCGCAACTCGACTGTCGCGTCGACCTGAACCACCGGATTGCCCAGCGGGCCCTTCCTGGTCCAGAAATACACCTTGTCGTCTTCCCTGAAGATAAGGACCTTGCGCCGAACGTCCTCATTCTCACCGAAGAACTCAACCGACCCACGGACATGTACCACATCGCCGGACGGTTCGAAAGAGACCGCGATATCCGGCGCGATGTTGGTCAGCATGGAAACCGGCGTGACCGCGTCCTTTCCATCGTTGTCGATGATCACGTCAGTGCTTGCCACAAAGCCCCACAGGCCGCCTTCCATCTCGACGCGATAGAACCCGGGCAGGAAGCCGTCGGTTCTGAGCGTGACGCCTTCCTCAACCTCGGCTGCCACCGGGGCACCCCCGCTTGCCGCGACGCGGACAGGCACCTTGTGTTGCGAGGCCTGCACGAAGCCGGGCGCCGGCTTAAATGGTTGTCCCGCCTGAGCCGAGGACGGCAGTTCGATCTCCTCCGACAGGTATTCGCGGATCGCCAGATCAAGCACCGAGATTTCCACTTTGATCGAAGACTCGTCGGAGTCCTGCCTGCGCTCCAGCGCGAAACTGACCTGAGTCGAGGAGTCGCGGGCGATTCCTTTATCAAGCGTTTCCCGTCCAGACCGAAGGTACAGACGCTCACCACTCTTATTGGACAATGACACCATTGTCTTGGGAGAATCGCCCCTGCCCCGGTTTCCGACCACGAACACCAGCCTGGCTTTCTCGCCCGGGTTCAGTATCCCGTCACCGTTTCCTTCGCTGTCGATCACGTGCGCGATGAATCCGAACCTGGGACGCTCAATCGGGACAAAACTGACCCAGCCCTCCCCGGTTCCGGAGATCGGCTCGACCGCATTCTGATATAACGAAAGTTCGACGCGGTCCCGTCTGTCCCACATCTCACGCGGAACCTTGAAACTGATCTCCCTGGTCACAGTCGCACCAGGCACCACCGCGCCGAAAAGAAATTCCCTGCCATCAACGAGAGAATTATCCGACTTCAACGCGCAACGAACGCGATACAAAGGAGCCGCCCCGTTGTTCGTGACGGACATCTTCAACACCGCCCGTGTGCCCGCTACAAGTTTCACCCCGGTCGTCGCAGGGGCCGGATCCACTGTCTCACCAGGCTGGGTGGACGGAGACTCACCGGACAGCACCGTGAAGGTTGTGGCAATCTGGGTGTCACGGCTCACCGGGCCGCTCGTCCAGTCAACCCCCATTGCCTCCAGCGCCTTCGATATGTCGGCGTCATGCGTGAGTCTGAACGCCGACACGACCGGTCGCGCGGCCTCAATCTGCTCCTGTCGAGTGCGTCCCGACGGAATGGCCAGCGCGATCTCCGCCGCCAGTTCAATCGCCTCGTCCTTCTCGAACACGTCGTCCTTGACTGGAGGCTCCTTCATCTCATCGCTTTCGTCGTCAAGTTCATCGCCAGTCTTTGCGAGATACTGGATGATCTCGGAAGGCTCGTCGCTGGCGACCTTGCCAAACGCATCCAATCCACGGTCCGGATCCTTGAACCTCTTGTAGTCCGGCAGACCGGTCACGATACTGTTTTTGCCAATGAGCGTAGGAACCAGTTCCATGTCCGGAACGACACCGACACCCTGTATGGAAAGGTCTCCCGGTATCAGATACTGGGCGACTGTCAGTTTCAACGCACCGTCCCCGACCTCGTGCATCACCTGCACGGTGCCCTTGCCGTACGTCGTCGTGCCGAGCAGAATCGCGCGGTTGTTGTACTTCAGCGCACCAGCCACGATCTCGGCCGCGCTTGCACTTCCTCCATCAATCAGAACTACAAGGGGCGTCCTCTCGAAACTCTCGCCACCGCCGGCCTCGTACTCCTCGCGCATCCGGTTTCCCTCGCCCTGAGTCACCACGAGCGTGCCGGACTTCAGGAAAAGCTCGCCGACCTCGATCGCCTGATCAAGCAGTCCACCCGGGTTCTCCCGCAGATCAAGAACGATTCCCTTCAACGAACCCTTCTTCCTGAGCGCCTCGAGCTGGTTGGCCAGGTCGGTCGCCGTGTCCTCCTGGAAATGCAACAGTCTGGCATAAGCAACGCCATTACCGAGCGCCTCGGTCTTGACGCTCCTGACCTCGATCTCGGCCCTGGTCAGCGTCTGGGACTTCGGCTCACTCCATCCTTTGCGATTCAGCGAGATCCTGACGGTGGTCCCCGGCTCGCCACGAAGCATCGAGACCGCGTCGTTGAGCGGCATGTTCATCGTGGACTCCGAGTCGATCTCGATGATCTGATCGCCGCTTTTCAGGCCTGCCGCTTTTGCCGGAGTGTCGTCCATCACGGACATGATCGTGACGTAACCGGCGCGGCTTGAAATGACCAGCCCCAGGCCGCCAAAGCGCCCCTGGGTGTCAAGCTGCATCTGCTGATACGCCTCTGGCGGAAGAAATACCGAATGCTCGTCCAGCGGTTCGAGCATGCCGTTAATGGCGGCGTATTCGACATCCTCCGGTTTCACGTCCGGAGGCAGATTTCTGGCGACAAACGTGAATATGTCCTGCAGACGCCAGCTCATGGAGTGCAGATCCGCCGTCTTTTCGATCAGAAACACCCTCGTCAAATCGCCGACCCTGACCTCGACCGACGTCGCGTCAACAGGCTGCGGGGCGTTGAACGTCACCATCAGGTCGGGCACCACCGCCTCGGCCGCCTTCAGCGCGCCGGCAAACATCTCCATCGGCTTGACCCTCTCGGGCACCACATAGCCGCTCTTGATGAACCCCACACATCGAAGCAGAAGTTTCAGTCTGCCCAGTTCGGACGCGTCATAACTGCCCGAACGAGCCTCGGCTGAGTTGTACACGCTGAAGTACGACTCGGTCGGCCTGATGTCCGAAAAGAGCAGAACCCAGGCCACAAGGATCAGACCGGAGATTCCGGCCATCGTCCTGACGACCTGCCAGTTGGAAGGTTTGGATGTCTTTCCCACTTCGAGAAAATTCCTCTGCTAGCGCGGGCGGTCGTCTCCACCGTCGGCAACCAGACGATTCTTATCCCAGATCAACCTCAGGCCTTCCAGGGTCAGGTTCACGTCGACCTCGTCGATCTGTTCGATCTCGCCACAAATCAAAGATGAAAGGCCACCGGTGGCGACAACCTTGACCGGGCCGTCGAACTCGGCCTTCATCCTGGAAACCAGTCCCTGAACCATGGCAACAGTACCCCAGAAAACGCCGGACTGGATACTCGCGACGGTGTTGCGCCCTATAACGTTGTTTGGACGCCCGAAGGCCGCCCTCGGAAGCCTGGCGGTTCTTGCCGCCAGGGCGTCCAGGCCCATCGAGACCCCCGGCACTATGACCCCGCCCAGGTAGTTGCCGTCGGCGGTCACGGCATCGAATGTCGTTGCCGTGCCGAAATCGATGACAATCACGTGTTCACTGTACCTTGCGTGCGCCGCGACCGCGTTCACGACACGATCCGGGCCCACATCGCCCGGGCTCTCGTAGTGTATCGATATTCCAGTCCTGATGCCCGGGCCTACAACCAGCGGTTCGACTCCGAACAATCTCGACGACATCTCGACGAAGAGCTCCCCGACGGATGGGACGACGCTGGCTACGCACACAGCGTCGATATCCTTCGGATCTACACCGTTCAACCTGATCAGACCATCTGTGGAGAGGATCAACTCATCCAGCGTCATGTCGCGCCGCGACGAAACACGGAACGAAAACATCAGCGCGGCTGAACGGTATACACCTACGACCGTATTCGTGTTTCCCACGTCAATGACGGCAAGCATCGCGCACCTCCCCGAACTCGACGCATGCGATTGTGCCCTCATGCCCCCGCAACAGCAATCGCCCGCTGGCATCCAGGCCCTCGACCATTCCGGAAAGCGAACCCGCCGATACCGGACCGGTGGACCACAGCATGGAATTCACCAAGTCCACATCAAAGTCTTCACCTGCCATGGCCGCGTCAACCGCCCCGGATACCGCCATCATGACCCCAGCACATAATTCGACCTGATCGAAGTCGCCAAGGCCCGCAAGACAGGACGCATCGTATCCGCCCGGAAGCTCGCGCGCCAGATCGAGATGGGGGACCTGTTCAACGTTTAGCCCCACACCGACAAGCAGGCAGCGATCTCGCGGGAAAAACTCCGCAAGAACGCCACAAAGTTTCCGCCCCCCAACGAGGCAGTCGTTGGGCCACTTCAAGACAGCTTCCGTCACTCCCCCACGTCGAAGGGAATCCACGACCGCGGCCCCGACACGCACGGTCAATCCCGCAGGCGGCTCATCGACGGGGCACGCAATCAGGCTGGCATAAAAACCACCTTGCGGCGAAATCCACACACGCCCCTGCCGTCCCCTGCCAGCGACCTGCGATACCGCTGTCACAACCATCCTGGGAGAACAGCCGCCCCTTGCAATTCGCAGGCCCTCGTCCTGAGTGCTGCCTACCTCTCCAAGGAATACCGCCGGCATCCCGAGGCGATTCAGCAAATCACAGACGCTTTCTGCAATCGGTCGACTCATCTTCGCCCATCTCAAGGTACATCGAAAAATCCATCCACCCGGCACCGTAGGTGATACTGCCGGCCGACACGTAATCGATCCCGGTGCCGGCGAACTCAAGCGCCTTGGCGGGTGTCATGTTGCCGGATACTTCCAGCTGAACAGAATCGCCGGCGACCGCACTGACCGACGCGGCCATCGACGGCGTCATATGATCCAGAAGCAGCATGTCCGCCCTGGCGGCAATAGCCTGCAGCGCCTCCTCGTACGTCCTGACCTCGATCTCGACCTTGAGCGTGGCGGGCGCGGCGGCCCTGGCCGCCTTGATTGCCGCAGCGACACCACCGCAGACCGCGATGTGGTTGTTCTTTATCAAAACGCCGCCGGCAAGGTTCATCCTGTGATTGTGGCCACCACCGACCGTCACTGCATACTTCTCGAGTACCCTGTGCCCCGGACTGGTCTTTCTGGTGTCCAGCAGACGTATCCCCGTCCCATCCAGCCTCGAAACGAAATCGGCGGTGGCAGTGGCGATCCCGGACATACGCATAAGAAAATTCAAAGCGGCTCGCTCGCCGGTAAGCAGTGCGCCGGCCGGACCGGACAGGTGCGCGACATCAACACCGTCCGAAACCCTGGCACCCTCGGGAACGAGAGGCTCAAATGCAATGCCGGCGTCGAGCCGTGAAAATACCATCCCGGCCACTGGCAGACCGGCCACGACACCGTCCTGCCGCGCCACGATTCGACCCCGTGCCGTCATACCGTCCGGAACTACCACCGACGTCGTGACGTCGCCGGTTCCGACATCCTCGGCAAGCGCCATGTCAATCAGTTCTGACACCTGACGGTTTCCTGAAAAAAACGCATCCTTTCCCAACGCTGTTCTCCCGGTTCGACAGCGCTGATTATACAGCAGCTTTCGCCTGGGCCCGAATACATGGGTTCACACGTGGGAACTCCCCTCGATCATTGACCAACGGGGCATCATCATGTACTGTCTTGCGGGCTTGTTGGGACTGGAGGTCCAGTGCTTTTTCAACATCGAAATATCTGCCTGGCCGTGGCCTTTCTGGTGTTTTCGCTGTGTTGCCCGGGTTGCGACAAACTGGATATGCAGCGCACCACGGATCCGGTGCCTCTCCTGACGGCGGAGCCGGAGGACTGCGAGGCGGGATCCTTCGGTGACTATGCCTTCCAGCTCTGGTCGGAACTTAACTCAGCGCAAACTGTGCTGCGGGCCAGGGAAATGGACCTGATCGACGCGGATCCAAGCTGGTCCAGGACGCTCCGCGAGACGTTCGAATCCGTCCAGTGGGAACCGGTGTTCACGCATGACACGGACAGTCCCCGGCTGGAAGCGGTCATGGTCGCCATGGATGGCCTGGGCGCGCACGGACTTAAGCCGGAATTCTACCCGGTGGATGGACTGAAAGAGGCGATTGCGGCGTTCCGATCGAGCGCCACCCGCGAAGCCGAGACACTTGCCGAGCTTGAACAGAATACCGGATGGGCAGAACTCCGGCCGTTCGTTGATCGGATGGACAAGCCGACAATGGACGAGATGAACAAGCTGCCCGAGCCCGTGCTGCGTCTTGATGCCAGAGACCTGGAAAAAATGCTGGCTGGAGTCAGACGCCTGTCTATAGCCAGAAAGGACGTCGCTTCCTCGAAGGCCCGTGTCGAGGTCCTCGCTACCGTCGCCTGCCTGAAATACATCATGGACCAGCGGTTCAGGGTCGCGGCGGATCCTTTCCACGCCCAGCACGACAGGGATAGCGCCCACGAGAAATTCTCGCAGCAACTGGTTGAAATATTCGGCCGCTTCCTTTCCGATCCGGCCGGCACGCTCGCCTCGCTGCCGCCGACGCATCCGTATTACGCCAGAGTGATGAAAGCGCTGGAGACGTACCGTGCCATGGAGGCGGACGGTCCGTTTCCGGAGGTCAGGATCCCGGTCAAGTACCGGGTGGGCATGAAGACCGAGAACGTCCTGGCGATAAAGCAACGCCTGGCGCGAGAAGGTTACTTCACCGGAACCATCGACGAGTCCTATGACGCGGATCTGGTCGCGGCGGTCAAAAAGTATCAGGAGTATCACGGATTTGAAACGACCGGACTGCTTGAACCGCGCCACGAGAAGTCTCTGAACGTGCCTCTGTCGGACCGTATCCAGCAGATCGAGCTTTCGCTTCAGCGCTGGCGTGAAAGCGCAATCCGGGACGGCGGCCAGCTCTATGTCCGCGTCAACATCCCCGAATTCATGATGGAAGTCTGGAAGGGCGCGGAACGCGTGTTCCATAACCGGGTGGTCGTGGGCAACAACAAGTGGGGAGTGGATCCGACCAGCGAGATAGAAGGCAAGATCAACAGAACCAAGATTTTTCAGGCGAACATCGTCGAAATCATCATCAATCCCCGCTGGAACGTGCCTGCCCGCGTCAAGAAGGTGGAACTCGAGTATGACCTGATGTCGCAGCCGGACTACCTGCTGGAGAACAACTACGTGGTCGAGACCCTCCCGGACGGACGCGAGATCGTCTACCAGAAGTCGGGCGAGGGTAACGCGCTCGGCAAGATCAAGTTCAACTTTCCGAACGAGTACGGAATCTTCATGCACGACACAAACATGAAGTCATTCTTCAAACGCGAGATCCGCGCTTACTCTCACGGCTGCGTCAGGCTGGACGATCCGGTGCCGGTGGCCAAGTTCCTTCTTGCCGAGGCGTCGTCGGTCGTGCCGGACTCGATCGACACCTACATGGAAGAAGTCGAACCCAAGCCGCGTTACCTGAAGTTGACGACGCCGGTGCCGATCTACATGGAATACAACTCGGTCGGAATCGGGGACGACGGGCTTCCGATGTTCTTCTCCGACGTCTACTCCTATGACCGCGATTACCTCGACGGAAAGATTCCGTACTCGCCTGAGATGCTCGAACTTCTGCAACGAAAGATCACACAGCCGGAATAGCCCGGCGAGGGTGGGCAGAATGGACATCAGACCGCTCTATCTGGAATCGAACACACTTTTCATGCTTGACCAGCGTCTGCTTCCCGGGACCGAGAAGTGGCTCGAGTATCATGATGCCGCCGGCGTGGCCGAAGGTATTCGAGACATGGTGGTCAGGGGCGCTCCCGCCATCGGGATAGCGGCCGCGTTCGGGATCGCCCTTGAATCGCTGCGAACTCCTCCCGACCAGATGCAGAACGGTCTTCATGCTGCCGGAAGGTTGCTGACCGCCGCCAGGCCGACCGCGGTCAACCTGTTCTGGGCGGTGGAAAGGATGCTGGCCGTCGCGGACGCGCTCGCCGGTTGCGAAGCGGACACGGTCAGGTCCGCGCTTATGACTGAAGCCGACCGAATCCTGACCACGGACGTGGAAATGAACCGCGCCATCGGGCGTCACGGAGCTTCGCTCATCGGGCCGAAGTCCAGAATCATGACCCACTGCAACGCGGGTGCTCTGGCCACCGGAGGATACGGAACCGCTCTAGGCGTCATCCGCGCCGCGAGAGAGGCAGGACTGGCGCCAAGCGTCATCTCGTGCGAAACCAGGCCTTACCTGCAGGGAGCCAGGCTGACCGCATGGGAACTGGTAAAGGACGGATTCGACGTGACGTTGATCACTGACAACTCCGCAGGCTGGCAGATGGCCTCGGGGATGGTCGACTGCGTCGTGGTCGGCGCCGATCGCATCGCCGCAAACGGTGACACCGCCAACAAAATCGGCACCTTCACCCATGCGGTTCTGGCCGCCAGGTTCGGGATTCCGTTCTACGTGGCCGCACCTTCGAGCACCCTGGATCCCGGTACTGCTGACGGAACGGGAATCAGAATCGAGGAGCGTTCCCCGGAAGAGGTGGTCAACTTCGGCGGGGTACGGGTCGCCGCGGCGGGCGTGAAGGTTCTGAATCCTTCATTCGACGTCACCCCGTGGCAACTGATCACGGCGATCATCACCGAACGCGGAGTACACCGTCCCGGTCCCGACGGATACGGGTTCGACTCGATGGTTGCTGGTTCCGGCCTGACTATGGACAAATCGGACGCGGAGCCGCATCATGTCGGATGACACAACGAAACCGTCTGACATGACAGTCAAACCCAGGGTTCCCGTATACCTGATGGCGGCGCCGATCGGCGAACACGTCGGCGACATGTCCATGACCGTAATGAAGCTGGTCAGGAGTCTGTCGCTCTTGCTTGTCGAGGATACCGGGCCGGACGAAGACAACAGTCTGGTCGGCACGCTCAAATCAAGCGGCGTGATCGGAAGTGGACAGACACTCATCCCGATTGACAACTCACCACCGGATTTCCCGGTTCTTCAGGCGATCGACCGCTGCATCGAGGCGGGCCAGCCTTTCGGATTGCTGCCCGACCGCGGAATCAGCTGCTTCGTCGACCCCGGGGCCAAGGTCGTCCAGTACCTTATAGACCACCACCGCGACCGCATCGAACTCGTTCCAGTTGGAGCTTCATCGGCGCTGGACGCCGCCATCATGATGTCCGGCGTCGACTGCACCTTCTTCTCATTCATGGGACACTTCCCTGAGCAGTATCGCTGGCCTGTTGATTCGCTCTGCACGGGAATACCCGTTGTCTCGTACGTCCGTTTCGATTCGGCCGCCCGCTTCTGGCAGGCCGCCAGATCGACGCTCGGTGGGCCGAGCGGACTGCGGATATCCCTGTTTCGGAATATCCGTGGCAGGCAGCGCCGCTTCCAGGGAAACTTTCCTCTGGACGTGGACCCTGCGACGACCAGCTTTCCCGGTTTTGATCCACGGGATCTCGAAGGAACCGGCTCTGACAACTTCGTGGCAATGATCCACCCGCCCTGGTTCGTCGAGGACTCGGGGCGAGGATGACTCCGTGTACCCCTTGACCGGGGACACAGGATGGAGACTTCCCGGATGCAGGAATCGTTCGGCTTCAGGTTGTTGAATTCGTGCCCGGCCACCGACGCCCGCACTGGACTGATGAAAACGGCCCATGGAGACGTCAGGACCCCGTGCGTCGCTCCGATCCGGTTTTTCGGCAACGGTGTGGCGATGTCCACAGACGAATTGACCAGGGCCGGAGTTGAAATCGTATCGGACCGAATCGACTCCCTCGCGCAGACGCCGGGGCTCGATTCAATTGCCGCGCTCGGTGGAATCCACCGGTTCAGTGCCTGGCAGGGCCCGGTCATCGGCAGGTTCGACGCGAACGGGTTGCGGGCGGCGACCGACCGCTTCGCGCAGGACGCGAATGGATTGTCGTTCTGGTCTCACAGGTTCGGACGACGTATTCAATTCGATCCAGTCGACATGATGCGCCGGATTCAAGAGCTGGAATTCGATCTTGGGCTTGGACTTCTGCCGGCAGACGCGGAGGATCCCCGGGATCACGGACTCGGCCCCGACATTGCGCGACGATGGGCAATTGACGGTCTGCGGGCGCGCACGCGAAACGATATGGGCCTGCTTGGTCCGGCATGGCTTGAACAGGACACCGCCCGTGTCGATCCAAACGCCTCCATCGATGCACATCGGTTCGACGGGCTATGGGCCGACAGCAGGGGCGGGCCTGACAACGGCCCCCGTTCAATCCACGGGATTCGAATGGCGACGGACTCGGACAGGCCCGACCATCTCTGGAGACTTGCTGCCGCGGGATTCGATGTTATCGAGATCTCCTGGCCGGTCAGGTACGCCAGACTGGGCCTGCTGGTGACGTCTTCGGGAACGGTGAGCCTGAAGGATGGCGCCAACGACCTGATTGCCGATCCGCCGGACAAACAGTGCGGATGCCCGGTCTGTTCAACATGTTCCCGTGCTCTGCTACGATTCATGCATATGTCCGGCGAACCGGTTTCGACGTCGCTTAACGCGATCCACAACCTTCACTGGGCGACTGGGATGATGACGCGCATACGCGCCGCTATTGAAGATGGCTCTTTCGCTAACCTCTTGAAACAACTTGATATCGGGATGCGGGAGCCAGGATAGACTGGCGGCCCATACGGGATTCGAACCCGTTCTTCAGGCTTGAGAGGCCTGCGTCCTAACCGAGTAGACGAATGGGCCGGGATTGGCCAATGCACCGACGAACGTCGGCGTAAATAGCTCGGGAACAGGGATTCGAACCCCGACAGGCAGATCCAGAGTCTGCAGTCCTACCGTTAGACGATTCCCGAATCTTAAAAGAGCCGGTTCGAATCTCTTTCGAACCGGGCAGGCGGGATTCTACACCACACAGTCCCGCCTGCGCAACCTATTTTTCAGTCTGATCAGCCGCTGCTGGCGCGTCTTTCGCATCGTTGATGATCTCGACCAGGGTCATCTGAGCACCGTCGCCCTGACGAGGTCCGATTTTGACTGTGCGGGTGAAACCGGAGGTTCTTTCGGGGAAGGCCTTGCCCCAGTAGTCAAACAGCCTCTGAAGCGCGTACGGTCCAAACAACTCGCCAGCCGCCTGACGACGCCTGTGAAGGCCACCCTCACGGGCAACGCCGATCAGTATGTCGGCACGGCGCTTGAGTTCCTTGGCCTTCGCGTCGGTCGTCGTAACCGTTCCGTGCTCGAACAGGGAGGAGAGCATGTTCCTGAACATGGCCCTTCGGTGTGAAGCGGTTTTGCCAAGCTTGGCTTTCTTGTTATTGTGTCGCATCTTAAGATTTCCTCGAATCGACCGGCCTTACCAGTCATCCAATCTTCAATATCGTGTCAGGCCCTTTTCTCGGGATCGAACCCATCCAGCCTCATGCCGAGGGTCAGCTCGAGGTCAGCCAGCACGTCCTTGATTTCCTTGAGCGATTTACGCCCGAAATTCCTGGTTTTCAGCATCTCCTGCTCGGTACGCTGAACCAGTTCCCCGACATACTTGATTCCGGCGTTCTGCAGGCAGTTCTGCGCCCTGACAGAGAGATCGAGTTCCTCGACAAGCCTGTAGAGCACTTCCTGGGTCTGTCCGATCTCGCCGCCAAGACCCGCCTCGTCGCCACCAGTCACAACCGCGGAACCCAGGTCTTCCTCGTGCTCCTCGAAATTGATGAACACCTTTACCTGTTCCTTGATGATCTTGGCAGCGATGCCGACCGCATCCACGGGGAGCACGGCGCCGTTGGTCCAGACTTCGAGGTTCAGACGGTCGTAATCCGTCATCTGACCGACGCGGGCATTGGAGACCCTGTAATTGACTCTGCGGATGGGCGTGAAGATCGAGTCGATCGGAATCGTCCCTACCGGAGCGGAGGCGTCCTTGTTCCTTTCAGCCCTGACATAGCCGAAGCCATGCTTGACAGTCAACTCGATGTCCAGCGTCGCACCGGGCCCCATGTTGCAGACCACATGGTCCGGATTGGTCGTGACCACATCGTTTCCGGTGAAGATATCGGCGGCGGTGACCACGCGCTCACCCTCGAACCTGGCGTGAACCAGACGGGGCTCCTCGCCGTCCATCTTGAGGTCCACACCCTTCAGGTTCAGGCATATCTCGGAGACATCCTCAACGACCTCGGGAATGGTCGAGAACTCGTGAAGCACGCCATCGATTTTGACCGCAGTGACGGCCGCACCCCTGATGGAGGACAGCAGCACGCGCCGCAGGGAGTTACCGATGGTGGTGCCGAAACCGCGTTCAAGCGGCTCTGCCACGAACTTGCCGTACCTGTCGGTCAGCGACGATTCATCAACCACGACCGACCTGGGCCTGATCAGTTCACGCCAGTTTCTCTGCATATTGAGCGCCTCCCGGAAAATCGGGTAAACCCCGATCGCCCATCACTTCGAATAGAGTTCGACGATCAGCTCCTCGCGAATCGGCTTGCCGTCGAAAGTCCTTTCTTCGTCGCGGCCACCCTTGCTGTCCGACGCCCTGACCACTTCGGGCAGGATCGAACGGAAATCGGAGGCATCGGGAAGCTCTGACACGACTGCCTTGAACTTGCCGCGATCCACATCAAGCCACCTGGTCGAAGGACGGCGCTCGGAGATCGCCATCGCGTCAACGACACGCTTCAGTTCGCGGCTGCCCTGGGCAACCTCGATCACGTCGCCGGCACGAACCACCACCGAAGGAATCGTGACCCTGCGGCCATTCACCTTGATGTGTCCGTGACGAACGAGCTGCCTGGCGTCGTTCCTGTTAACCGCGAATCCAGCGCGGGCAACGACGGTGTCAAGGCGGGTCTCCAGCATACGCAGCAGATTGTCGCCGGTGACTCCACGTTCGGCCTCGGCGCGTTCGAAGAACAGTCTGAACTGCTTTTCGAGCATACCGTAGAGGGCGCGAACCTTCTGCTTCTCGCGAAGCTGGGTGCAGTACGGAGTCGGCTTGCGACGGTTCTGTCCGTGCTGGCCCGGCCCGTAAGACCGTCCACGTTCGAAAGCGCACTTGTCCGAGTAGCAGCGCTCGCCCTTGAGGAAGAGCTTGGCTCCCTCGCGGCGGCAGACTTTGCAAAGACTTTCAGTGTACCGAGCCACGGGTATTCCTCCTGATCAGACGCGCCGACGCTTCGGCGGCCGGCAGCCGTTGTGCGGAACCGGCGTAATGTCACGGATGTAAGATATGCGAAGGCCGGCAGATGCGATGGCCCTCACGGCCGACTCGCGACCGCCACCAGGTCCGTTGACGAGGATATGCACCGAGCGCATGCCCGACTCGACAGCCCTTCTTGCAGCATCTTCTGCAGCGGTCTGGGCGGCAAACGGCGTGGACTTGCGGGATCCCTTGAACCCGCGACGCCCTGCCGAGCACCACGAAATCACGTTCCCGTTGGGATCCGTGATCGAGATGATTGTGTTGTTAAACGTCGCCGAGATAAAAACGATCCCGGTCGGCACGTCCCTGCGGACCTTTTTCTTCGCACCCTTAGCCTTGGCCATCTGGGGGCTCCTCCTACTTCATCTTCTTAATGGTCGCGCCCTTACGTCCCTTGCGCGTCCGCGCATTGGTGTGGGTGCGCTGGCCGCGAACCGGCAAACCCCTGCGGTGACGCAGGCCACGGTAGCAGCCCATGTCCATCAGGACTTTGATATTCGCGGAAATCTCACGCCGAAGGTCACCTTCGACCTTGAACTCACCCGAGTCCAGAACCTCACGGATCCTGGCGATCTCGCCCTCGGTAAGATCATCGGTCTTCGTAACCGGGTC
>CAZNJW010000003.1:0-67070 GCA_964573455.1 uncultured Anaeromyxobacteraceae bacterium
ATTTCGAGAAGACGCCGGAATCGACCAGGAAATCGTGATCCGCCTCAAGCGCGCGGATGGCCTCTTCGAGGCTGGAGGGCAGCGGCTTGATACGCTGCTCCCGCTCGACGGGATCCATCGCGAACACGTTCATGTCGTAGGGACCGAACCCCATCGCCGTGGGATCCATCGCCTTGAGGATGCCGTCGATACCGGCCAGCAGCATCGCCGCTTCGGCCAGGTACACATTGCATGTGGCGTCCGGTGTCCGGAACTCCATGCGCTTCTTGCCGGGCGACGTGGCGTACTTCGGGATCCTGATCGCGGCACTGCGGTTGCCGAGCGAGAAAAACGCGTTCACCGGCGCCTCGAAACCGGGGACGAGGCGGCGGTAGGAATTGGTGCTCGGGTTCGTGATAGCGAGGAGCGCGGGAGCGTGCTGCAGGAGTCCGGCGATGTACGAAAGGGCCGACGCGGAAAGGCCGGCGTAACCCTTCTCATCGAAAAAGACCGGCTTGCCACCCTTGAAGAGGTGCTGGTGGAAATGCATTCCGCTGCCGGCCTCGCCGTAAAACGGCTTGGGCATGAATGTCGCGACCAGACCGTGCTTCTTCGCGGTCATCTTGACGAAGTACTTGACCAGCAGGGCGACGTCGCCGGCGCGGACGGGACTGGTCATGTCGACCTCGATCTCCTGCTGTCCAACCGAACCGACCTCGTGATGATGATACTTGACGCCGACACCGGCCTCTTCCAGCGCCACCACCATCTCGTTGCGAATGTTGTAGTAGGCATCGCCGGGCGGACAAGCGTGATATCCGCGGTGCGGCGCCAGGGTTACCGACTGACGGAATCCCTCGACGGCCGACAGCGAGCCCTCGCTGCAGATAATCCTGGAACTGGCCTCGGCGCAGCCGTTCTTAACCTGAACGTCCTCGGCAAGGTAGAATTCGTATTCAGGGCCGAAATGACAGTCATCGGCGATGCCGGTGGAAGCCATGTACTCGCACGCCCTGCGCAGGATGCCGCGGGGGTCGCGCGGGAACGGATCGAGTGTTCCTGCCTCTTTTACGTCGCATATCAGAGACAGCGTCTTCTCCTCGAAGAAAGGGTCGATGAAGGCGGTCTCGATGTCGGGCACGATGACCATGTCCCCGGCCTCGACCGTCTTGAAACCAGGCATGTTCGAACCGTCGAAACCGATTCCGGACTCCCAGATCGACTCATCCATCCGCCTGGCGGGGAGAGTCACATGATGGGCACGGCCGGTCAGACTGGTGAACTTGAAATCCACCGTCCTGACATCCTCCTTCCTTATGTACGCGAGCAGCTCCCTGACCGTCGAAAACATCAAAGCCTCCAGATTTCAAAGGATCCTAATCGTCATCCACCAAACGCGGCCTGTCAACATCGAGAGGACGTCTTTTGATGTTCGGCGGCACTAACCTGCTGGACTCCAGATTCCTATCGGGGATAATGTTTGTTCAGAAACCTGAACACAGATGCAGGAGCAAGACATGAAGGAGCAGAGTAAGACACTGGATCCAAAGGCTGGCCGAGGGGCGTTCAACAGCAGACTGGGGTTCGTGCTTGCCGCTGCCGGAAGCGCCGTGGGACTGGGTAATCTGTGGCGCTTCCCATATCTCACCTACAAGTTCGGCGGCGGGGCGGGCGACCAGCACGGCGCCGGGACCTTCATCCTTCTGTACCTGATCTGCGTCTTTGTCATCTGCCTGCCCGTCATGATCGGCGAGATCCTTGTCGGCAGGCGGGGCCGCAGGAACCCGGTAGGGTCCTTCAACGCGCTGCGGCCAAAGACCAGATGGAACCTGATCGGATACCTCGGTATCGTCACCGGCTTCCTGATCCTCGCGTACTACACGGTGGTGGCCGGGTGGACCATCGAATACTCTTACAAGTCTGTGACGAACGAATTCGGCCGCGCGCAGACCGAGATCAGCGATGCCAGCGCGATGGCAGCGATGGCCGCCGACCTTGGCTTCAGCTCCGGACAGCAGACCGACCTCGAGACCGCCATCGGGCAGATCCGGCAAAAAGCCGGCAGCGAAGAGGCATTCAGGGCGCTTGTCGACAAAAAGAAGACAGAGATACTGCCTCAGCAGCTTTTCGAGGATTTCATCGGCAATCCGGTCAAACAGGTGGTCTGGTACCTGGTCTTCATGACGGCTACCGTTCTTCTGGTGTTGTGCGGCGTTTCGGGCGGCATTGAACGCGGCAGCAAAGTGATGATGCCGGTGCTCCTGCTGATGCTGCTGGTTCTCGCGGTCAGGGTGCTGACCCTCAAGGGAGGCGGGCAGGTGCTCGGGTACCTGTTCAAACCAGACTTCTCGACCATCAACGGGCAGATGATCCTTGCCGCCATGGGGCAGGCGTTCTTCTCGCTCTCGGTCGGTATGGGTGCGGTACTTACATACGGCAGCTACCTGGACAAGGACGCCAGGATTGACACGGCCGCGTACGCGATCCCGCTGATCGACACCAGCGTGGCGCTGCTCGCCAGCGTTGTCGTCTGCGGCTCCATCTTCTCGTTTGGATTGGTGATGAACGACTCCGGCACGGGCAATCTCTTCACCGCGATCCCGGTCATATTCGGCTCGATGCCAGGTGGACGCTGGCTACTTATCCTCTTCTATGTCCTGGTTCTGCTGGCCGCGCTGACCTCGACCATCTCCCTGCTCGAGGTGGTCGCCTCCTACCTGATCGACGAAAAGAAGATGACCAGACGCCGGGCCGTGCTTCTGGCCGCGTCGGCCATCACTGGACTCGGCATCCTTTGCGCGCTTTCATTCAACGTCCTGAAAGACTTGACCGTCGCGAAAAAGACGATATTCGACATGCTGGACTTCGTCACCTCGAATCTGTTCCTTCCCATCGGGGGCATCCTGATCGCGGTCTTCGTCGGGTGGGTACTGAAGGATGAAGAGAAACGCCCGGAACTGCTGGGTATGCCGACCCCTGTCTACCGCACGTGGAATTTCCTGCTCCGCTACGTCACCCCAATCGCGATTGCGGCGGTCTTCGCCGGTCAGTTCCTGATCAAACAGGTGTAACAGTCATTTCTGTCGTGGGTCGGGAATCCTGGATTGGAAAGACACCGGCAGCGGGATTACTTCTGTTCCGTTTCGTCGCACTCTTCTTCGGAGTCACCGCAGCAGCAGCATTCTTCCTCGTCCTCGAGGTCATCCTCGTCGAGGTCGCCGCACTCCAGCATTTCGTCGAGAAGTTCGTCAATCGCCTCGCGCACGCCCTCGGCCTCGTTTTCGAGCTCCTCGAGATAGGCGTTGAGGCTCTGAAGCATTTCGGCGCGGCTGATGAACTGACGCCTGAAACCAAACTCGGGGCTCCCCTTACCTTCCATACAGAATTCCTTTACCGGCCTTCCGGGCCAGTCATCACGAAGATCTCGCATCGGACGTCCAGGCCAGTCGCCGGGCCGGTCGTCGTTACAACCACATTCACAATCGTGCCATTGATCTGTCATGAAGCGCCTGTTTGACATCGATGCCTCCAGAAAAGTCGCCATTGACCGTTAAGCACTATATTGCCGTCACCTTGTGGTGTCAAAGCACAACAACGGGATTGGGCGGGAAAACGGAGAAATCCGGAGGCGCCACCCGGATTTGAACCGGGGGTGGAGATTTTGCAGACCTCTGCCTTACCACTTGGCTATGGCGCCATATAAAAGCACGCTGATATTACAGGCCCGCCACGTCTTTTGTCAACAAGTCAGTTCAGGTGGGGAGTGTGTTGCCAGCCCCCGGGAAGCCCCCGGGGGCTGGCCATGTCTCACTGGCAGAGGCCGGCCACGCAGGTTCCGGAGGCGCAGTCGGTTCCGTAGACGCAGTGCTTGCCGGCGATGCAACGGTTGCAGACCCGGCCACCGCAGTCGATGTCGGTCTCGGACTGATCCATGATCCTGTTCCAGCAGGAAATCACCACGGTGACGCCCTCGTAGGTGCCGAGTTCGGTGCCAATGGAGTTGGCCCCCGTCGCAGGACGTTTTCCGAGCGGAACGCTCGGCGCGAACTGGATGAATCCGGTTTCGGTCGAAACGGGGCCTTCGTATCCGGCGTTGCCGAACGACGGGGTCGCGTTCGTGATCTTGCAGCCCGCGCAGCAGCCACCAACATCACAGCAGTATCCTGACTGGCAGAACTGCGAGATGCAGTCGGAATCCTCGTTGCACGGCTGCTCGTTCGGCAGGTCAGCCACACACTCGGCGGTCGAGTAGGTCGGCGGCATCGGGTCGCAGTGGGCGTTCGCGTCGCACACCTCGTCCATTTCGACCGTGGTACCGGCGTCGTAGCACGTCGTCGGGCAAGCCGGGTCGATCTGGTCCACATCGCCGTTGCAGTACACAGGCAGGAAGTAACCGCAGTCATCGGAAACCTGGCCGAGGTCGTATACACAGGCCGAGTCTTCCGGTGCGTACTCGGAGCCGCACTGCGAGTCAATACAGGTCGCCAGTGTCTCGGTACCCTGACACGTCGAGTAATCGCTGCAGGAAGGCGGTGCCCAGTAACCACCGCGCGGCTCGACAACCGGGCAGTCGGTATTGCGGTTGCAGCAGTCGCCGAAGTCGCAGCAGAAATCGTTCTGGCAGTGTCCGATACCGCCAGGCAGCCACTGCTGGTTCAGACAGTCGATGTCCTGCTCGCACGGACCGCCGTTTGGCACGAGCGGGATGCAGATCGCGTTGGTCGGGTTGTTGTCATCCCAGTCGCACCTTGCGTCGTCGTCGCACTTGCTGTCATCCGGGACGCCGTCTGTCAGACACGAAGTGAGACACACGGTGCCACCACCATTCCACGGTTCAAGCCAGGTCGCTCCCGGGCAGGTGGACGTCGGTGAAATCGGACAGAGTGCCGGCAGATACGCGCCACAGTTGTCGGCGAGGGCGCCGCCACAACGGCAGTCGTCACGAACCAGCTGATCGCCGCACTTGTTGTCGACGCAGACCGGATCCTTTCTGTGTCCTTCACACACCAGGTCGCCCGTGATCGGGTCGGAGACGGTGTCGCAGGATGCCGGGGTCGTGTAGATGCCCGGGCAGGTCGCGGCGCCCTGCTCGTCGCTGGACGGGCAGCAGTCACCTTCGCTGCAGCAGAATCCGTTCTGGCTGTGCCCCGAGATGCAGTCCGAATCCTCGTTGGATGGAGCGCCGTTCGGCAGGTCGACCGTGCAGAACATGGCGCGCAACGACGGATCGGGATCCGGGTCCGTGGCAACGACCGGATCGCAGTGCGCATTCGCATCACAGTCGGTGTTGGAGGTGCAGTAGCTGAGGCAGTCCGGCTTGATCTGGACGGCCGGGGGCAGCGGGCCCTCGTCGCCGCAGAACATGGAATAGTAGAAACCGCACCTGTCGGATTCGACCGTATCGTCGCACGCCGTGTCGTCCGGAACCTCGGTCTTGACACACTGGTTGTTGACACACCTGGCGTCCCAGCGAATGCCCTGACAGAAGTTGATCGGGTTGAGCGGATCCGTCATGTCCGGGTCATTACAGATCGGTTCCTCGCTGTAGACGCCCGCGCCGACACGGTTACAAATCAGGTCCGCCTCCATCCAGGCCGGATCGATCCAGAGCAGGTTCGGGTCCTGGCCGTCCTCGGGTACGACCCACGGTTCGGTCGGACAGCAGTCGCCGCCGTCGCAGCAGAAACCGTTCTGGCAATGCTGGCTGACGCAGTCAAGGTCCTGCTCGCCAAGGATCAAGTCGTCGCAGTCCGCGCCGTTCTCAAGCAAGGTCTGAACGCGAAGCTCGAACCTGAAGGGAGTGTACGCGAACATGCCGCTGTTGGTATCCACGCCGACGTAGTAGTCGCCCGGCTGGAGCTGGAGATCGACGACTGCCGGATTTGTATCGGTCGTCTCTGAACACCTGAGGGAACCGGCCGCGCAGGTCGCGCCCGCCGAATCCTTCAGGAACAGCACGAGACGGTTGCCAGGAACCGGCAGCAGCTTGATGGTGACGCGCTTGGGCGTCAGAAGATTGAACTTGTAGAGGCGGTCGGGGCCTTCGAGACCGCCGCAGCCTGAGTCGTTGACGGAGTTGATCGCGCACTGGAGCGTGCCATCAACGAACACAGACGGGTTGACGTCCTGGTTGCCCAGGTCGATCGGCGTCTCGCAACGGCTGCCGAGATTCAGGGTCGGGTCATCCGAGCCCTTCATGTACATCGACCAGTCATGAATCGTGCCGGAGCTGCCGGAAACGACGTCGCAAATCTGGAGCGTCCAGACGCCGTCGATCTGTTCCCCGTTGAGAGCGCACATCGGCTGACCCGACGTCGAGATACCCGGGTAGGTAATCGGGAACGAAAGATCGAAGGTGTTGGCGAAGCCATCGTTATCGCCGCCGAGATTGTGCCACAGACGATGACGGGCACCCTGAGGATCGATCAGATCCATCTGAAGGTCTCCGACCGCCTCGTGGCTGAGCCTGACCTTGATCTCGATGTCCTTCACGTAGGCGAAGCCGGTGCTGACCGGCAGTGTGATACTGGTGCATCCGTTGACGCCAACGCGCTCGTTGATCGGCAGGTCGACCGTTCCACTCGCCGCCTTGTAGCACATGCCGTCCGAGCAGGTCGGGTTGCAGCCGCCAAGCGGGTAGCCGTCAATGCCGCCCACGCAGGAGTCCTCGAAGCCGCAGTCATCGTCGCCGGCGTCAAACGGATGCTCGCCACCGCACGGGCCGTTGCAGTTCTGCATGCGTTCGTGCTCGCAGTACCCCTGGATGCAGAGGTCCTCGGTGCAGGCATTCGGCTCGTCGCTGCAGGGGGTGCCGTCCGGGAACGCTCCCCTGACGCAGAGGTGGCCGCCCCAGCCGACGTTCTGGCAGATACCTTCGTTGCAATCGTCGCCGGTGTCGGTGCAGTCGACCATCGTGCCAAAGCCGCACATGCCGTCGGTGCAAACGTCGTCCGAACAGCCGAGTCCATCGAACTCGCAGGGGGTGCCATTATCGGCGTTCCATTCGGCGCAGGTGTCGGTCTGCTCGTCGCAGTAGCCCTCGACGCACGACGAACAGTAACCATCCGAGCAGTCGAAATCCGTCACGGCGCAGTCTCGTGCGGCACCGCCCAGACAGGTGCTGAGATCGTCCTCGCCAACCTGGCAGTAGTCCTGAATCGTGCAGAACTGACCATCCTCGCACGGGGTGTAGTTCAATGCGTTCTGCATCTTGCAGCTGCCGTCGAACGGATCGCAGACGTTGCGCCTGCATTCGATGCCGGGATCGTCGCACATGACCGGTCCGTCAGACAGTTCGCACATCTTGTCGTCGTTGCAGATCCAGACGGAACCGTTGCAGAGATTGCCGTCATCGAGGCACGAGGAAGCAAGGCCGTCTCGACATTCGCAGACAAGATCCGGGCCTGGCATGCACATGCCAGCGCTGCAGAAGTCGCCCTTGTTGCAGGTCTCGCCGTCGTCGCAGGTCGTGCCGTCTTCCGCCTGAACCGTGGTGCACTGATCCAGGTCCTCGGAGCAGAAGCCGACCATGCAGGTACCATTCATGTAGCTGCAGTCGACCGGATCGCCGCCCTGGCATGTGCCGGCCGAACAGAAGTCGTCACCGGTGCAGAACAGGCCATCGTCACACGGGGCGCCGTTGGCCGAATTGACGACAGCACATTCGCCGGTATCTGCCTGGCACACGTTCGCCTGGCACGGATCGTTGCTGGGCTCGCACTGCTTCATCGAATGCACGCAGACCCCGCCGGTCGACACGTTCGTGCATGAATCGAGCGTGCACAGGTTGTTGTCGTCGCACTCCGAGTTACGGAAGCAACCGGCGCTGACGACGTAGATCGTGAAGTAAACGAGCTGACCGGTCATGCCGGTGACGTTGTCCCACACCTTCAAGGTCCAGTCGCCGGCCACCGGGAGGCGGCGGTAATCAATCATCTGGCCGGGACCAACAACGGGATCCCAGTCGTACACGTCGTGGAAGCCCGGGTTCGTTCCGCCCTTGGAGTCGCGCAGCCTGACGCACACGTCCTCGTGGCACAGTTCCGCGCGCAGGTCGCCCGCGGCTTCATGGATCGTGCGAATCTTGACCTTCACATTGGATACGTAGCCGGTAGCGTTGACGTGCAGTACCTTGGTGAGACCGGCCGGATCGTTATCGGGAATGTCGCTGGGCAGGTCGGTGATCCAGTCGTACTCGTAAGGCTGGCCCTCGATCGTGCGGCAGACGCACAGCGAATCGCCAGTGAGCGGGTCGACATCATTGATCGGGTCACAGACGCGATCCTCGGTCTCTGCAACGAGGCAGACCTCGTTGCGGAAACAGTCGTCGTGCGTGGAACAGGGTCCGCCACAGGCCTCGATGACCTCATTGATACACTGGCCGGTGGCAGGGTCGCAGGAGTCGACCGTGCAGGTCAGTCCGTCGTCGCAGCCCTTTGGCGTGAACACGCAGACTCCACCTTCGCAGGACGCGGTCTGACACAGGGAAGCGGGGCAATCCGCGACATCGTCGCAGGACACGTCGGCCAGTTCCGCGAACAGATGCCATTCCTCGAACTTACCGTTCGAAAGGGAAGGATCCGTGTCTTCGGCCACAACGGTCCACGTACCGACCGAGCCCTCGCCGTCGAATGCGGTCAGCGGCTCGGCCGAGGGAACGCCGATGTCGTAGGTTTCATAGATATTGGCCTTCGCGTCGGTGAAGCTGCTGTTACGCACGATCGCCGAGGTGCCCGACGGGCTGGTGACGGTCAGCTTCACGTCGCCACGGTACTCGTGGGCGACACCGATCTTGAAGTTGGAGTTCGCAATCGCGCCGTTGGCCGCCACATTGACCGCACATGACGCCATGACCGGAGCCGCGCCGAAGTCGGTCTGACAATCGGCGTCAAACCTGAATCCGGGGATGTCGACACAGTAACCGACCGACTTGTCGCAGGCCTGGTTGATCCCGCAGGACAGGGTCCCATCGGGCCGGTACTTGTCGTTCTCGCAGGGGATGCAGTCCTGGACCTGAAGGTTGACGCACTGGCTGGCGTTACAGTAATCGGTCGTGCATACCTCGAAGTCCTGACAGTTTTCAACACTGGTGCAGGGCGGATAGCCGTTCTCGAGGAAGTTCAGATACATCGACATGAGCTGATTCGTGGTCATCGCACCGCTGTATACATAGGCACCGAACGGCAGGGACGCGCCGATGGTTCTGTAGACTCCACCCTCGATCGCGCCCTCGTAGGATACGGCCAGGGCAAACGGGTCGTTCGGGTTCGAATTGCGGAGGATTTCGCGGCCACCTCCCTCGGAGACATGGCGCAGCTTGTCGATCCATGCGTTAACACCTGCGTCCTGGGCAACGGCGAACTCGGCACCGTACAGGAAGTTCTTGCCGGAGACCGGACCCGCGACGCGAACGGTTCCGCCGTCCGAGGTGGCTTCCGTCTTGAAGTACGGATGCAACACCGTTTCCGGCTGTGAAAAGGCAGGCGTGTAGAAGAACTCGCCGCCTTCGAGGTAGACGCGGCCACCGGCGTCCAGGAAAAGGCGCAGGCGGGCGGCGTCCATCGGCGTCACCCTGGCGTAGCGGCCCTTCACTCCGAGAACCGCAAAAACGCCGTCATATCTGGTCAGATCGGGAACCATCGCAAGGTTGGTGATAATCTGCGCCTTGCGACCGGAATCCTTGATCGCCTGCTTGATCATGACGGCGCTGGGGTCGTTCATGCCGTTGGGCGACCATACGATGTAGCCGTCCTCAAGCAGGACCGTCAGGTCGAATTTTGTCAGCGACTCGAACGGCGAGTGCAGCGGGATGTTCGCTTCGGTACTGTATTCATCCTGGGACACCAGACCCATCCGGTAGGAGCCGGCGGTTTCCTCGTTGCAGGATGGCTTTATGTCGATACCGCAGTAGTAGTAACCGTTGACCGTCATTGGAACTCCGCAGACCAGCTGAACCATGCCGGGCAGCGTATCGCAGAATCCAGACTGGCCGACATCCGGAGCGCCGGAAGTGAATACCGGCCGATCGAGCGGCTCGCTGTCCAGTCTGGAAAGCGGGTTTCCGTAGAAACCCCAGGTCTGGTTGCTGGCATCCCGGTCGTAGTAGCACATGTACAGCCTGGTCCAGTCGCAGGATCCAACCGTGAGAGCGGGCATCTCGCCGTAATTGGCGGACTCGGCCACCAGGGTGCCGGTCTGGGTGTTGCAGACGGTGCCGTCCTGAGGACACCTGAAGGCCCTGGCCTTGACGAACTCGTTGCTGACACCGGCCGCGACCTTGACGTCATCGATCTGCCATGAATCGATCATGTAGGTGGTTCCCGGAGCCGTGTCGATCATGAAACCTATCTTCAGTGTGGGAGAGAACTTGATCGCGTCCGGGACCTCGGCCGACATCAGGTCGTACTCGAGGTCATGATTGACCATCTCCTCCCAGACGAGGTATCCGGGATTGAACGAATTGTTCGCGCTGGCCACGACCTTCAGCCTGACGTATTGACCGGGCGCCGCGTGCTTGTATGACATCCTCCACTGAACGGTGGTTTTCTTCAGTGTCTCGTTAAAGGTGTCCCGGGCGGCGGTCATGCCGTCGAGCTGCGGGGTGATGGCCACGCTCTTGACCACTATCGTGGGCAGCGGATCCCATGTGAAGGCCAGGTGTGTGTCGGGACCGAGTTCATCCACTTCACCGTTGAGCTTCCAGTGGGATACCGCGTTAGTCTGGAAATCCTGGAAGGTCCACCCGATTTCCTGGAAGGATCCGGTTCCGTCGAACGGCTGGATGTAGGGCAGATCGACCTTGCAGTTCGGATTGACCGGGTGCGCGCACACACGGCGCCCTGAAATCGGTTCCAACTCGCAGCGTTCGAGCGTGCACGGATTGCCCTCGTCGGGGCAATCCGCGTGATCCTCGCAGCAATCGGAGGTGTTCCAGGAGTGACGGCAGCTGTTAAGGGCGCACCTGTCGATTGTGCAGATGTCGCCGTCGTCACAGTCGTTATCCTGGGTGCAGCAGTCAGCCTGCATCTTTTCGTGCAGACACTGATGTCCCCAGCAGGAATCGTAGGTGCAGTAGTCACCGTCGTCACATTCGGCATTCAGGTTGCAGCAGTTTTCAACCGGCTCGCCGGCCGAACACAGATTGGTTGAAAGGTCACAGAAGTCCGGGGTGCAGAATTTCTTGTCGTCACACTGGGCATTGGCGAACGCGTTGCGCTCGATTTCACTGGCCCAGGGAAGTCCCGTGACCGGATTGACGGATGCGGGCGCGTAGCAGCAACCAGGGTTGATGTTGTATGCCGAATACACGCAGCGGTTGTTCGTGCAGTAATCGGCATTGCACGGATTCTCGTCCAGACAATCCGAAACGTCGTGGCAGCAGCCGTCGATCTCGGTGTTGGTACACGTGAGCGTGTTCACGTTGCAGAAGTCCTGGGTGCAAGGCTCGGAGTCGTTACAATCGGCGTTCACCAGACAGCAACCGGGCACGCGGGGGTTCTCGCAGACGCCAGCCGAGCAGGCATCGTAGGTGCAGGCATTTCCGTCCAGACAAGTCGGATGATTCTGTTCGCGGTAGCCGTCGTTCCGGGCGCCGGGGGTTCCCTTGTCGCCGGAACCGAACACTGTGGAGGCAACTACGAAATCCAGGTCTCCCCACTCGGCGGGATCGGCAGGGAACTCTGGGAAGAACAACGCTTCGTTCTCAAGCGAGTGATGCCTGAGACCGATCGCTGCCCCGGCCGGCGCCGATGTCGTATATCCCTGCATGGGACCGTACACCACCCTGTCGACCTCGACACCCTGCGGGTCAAGCAGCAGGACCGAGTCGCCGCCGTTGATCAAGGCGAAGTTCGTCAACTGGTAGGCGCAGGTGACGCCGCCGTTGGTGGACTGATTGGCGTTGCGGCACAGCACCAGGTAACCACCGGAGGGAATTACCAGTTCACCAACGATCTGGTGGACGCCGGGACCGTCTTCGGCGATGAACCAGCCCGCCAGATCG
Organism: uncultured Anaeromyxobacteraceae bacterium; assembly: GCA_964573455.1. Taxonomy (GTDB): domain Bacteria; phylum Myxococcota_A; class UBA9042; order DTJE01; family DTJE01; genus JAGOFO01. The sequence continues at coordinate 11,981 of CAZNJW010000003.1, forward strand.
ACCGGCGCGGAGGTCGGGTTGTACAGCTCAATCCATTCACCAGAGGCATCGCCGACCGCGACCGAGTCGATCAACAATTCGTTGATAACGACATGATTGACCACAGGCTCGCAGGTCCTGGCTTCACGTGGCACGAGCTGGCGATCCTCGAGAGGCGCCGACTCTTCCGCGCGAACGGTTTCGGGACCCTTCGTCTCGGGCGCGCCCAGTTCGGACACGCCGGCATCGGTTGCAGTCGTCGCTGTCATCGCGCCGACGACGGCGTGATTGTCAACGCCGTTTTCCGAACAACCGGCGATGGCCCCGGCCACAAAAACGGCCAGAACCGCAAGACTGATGGGATGGAGCTTCATAGCGCCTCCTTGACCGGTGATGACACCTGCCACGCAAACATTGCACACCCGCCGTGACCAAGATCAGGACGACCCGGCAAAAAGCCAATCCTTCCGGCCGGTTACCCAGCAACGGACACACTCGGATCACGGAGGAAATAATCCACCGGGTTTCTTTTGCAGCAGGAACCGTGCCACAACACACCCGGATTTCTCAACTGCCTTTCTTACGCGCCGCAGCCACGCCCACGAATCACTGTCTGACAAGCCGAGGCGTCAGCGAAAGAGGTTCACCACGCGGACAGAGTCAGCACACATTCGCCGTCCGCCCCTTTCCCTGTTAAGAAAAGTACGGGTATACTACCGGCCTTATGGCTGGTTCCCGCCGGTTTTGGGCCGCCATGTCGTTTCCGACTCCCTGGAGGTGATCATGAATCGTGTTCTCTCTACGCTGATTGTTGTGACAGCGCTGGCCGTCATGTCAGGCTGCACGCCGACCCCCGCCGGTGATGGATCTTCTGCGGCAGGTAGCGCTGCAACACAGGAACCGGCCGGAAATGAACCCGCGGCCGCCCCCGCCGCCGCGCCCGCCGCCGAACAGAAGGCTGAGGCGCCGGCCGAGGCCGCGAACACGGAAGCGGCGAAGACCGATCCCGCCACCGAGGACAAGCAGGAAGAGGCCGCCGAGGATCCGGACGACGAGGCTGTTGGCGGCGACGATTCGTCGGTGGATCGCGAAAAGCTGGCCAAGGCCTACGAAGAGGTCTACTGCGCCCAGAAAAAGAACGAAATGAGCAAGATCCTGGACATCTACAAGAAGTACGGCTTCGAGACGCCCGAGGATTTCGTCTCCATGTGGATGGACGCCACCAGGGACACTGCCTGGGTCTCGAAGCTCGCCCACGAAGTTGCGTCGAAATGCAAATGATTCCGGCTCCGCGGTCAGCCGGCTTCCGTTGATCCTGCCGGGACTGCAGGTACCACGAACAACCTTCCGTCGGTCTCCTTGATTCCGATATAGAAATCGCAACCGAAAACCTTCCTCAGGACAGGATAAAGCATGACCTGGTCCGGGCTGCCGAACGCCTCCACACGACCTTCGCTGACCAGCATCAGGCGGTCGCAGACCATCAGGGCCACGTTCAGGTCGTGTATGGCCGAGACGACACAGAGTCCTGTTTCGCGCGCCCGGGCCGACAGACCACCAAGGATCCGAAGTGAGTGGGACACGTCGAGGTTGGCGGTCGGTTCGTCAAGCAGGAGCAGTCTTGACCCCTGGGCCACGGCGCGCGCGATAAGAACGCGGCGCTGCTCACCAGCGGAAAGCTCCGCGTATTGCCTGCCCGCGAACGCGGCGACATCAGCGAATTCCATCGCGTCGCTGACAGCATCGCGATCCCGGGCGCTTTCGAACACGCCCGACAGGTGGCAGGTCCTTCCCAGCGCGACCAGTTCACGCACTGTCAAAGGAAACTCCGCGTGCAGTGACGCAGACAGAAAGGCGGCCAGGCGCGCGGCCTCGCGGCGGGGAATGGACGCCGGATCACGCCCGAACACCCTGACCTGCCCGGAATCCGGCCTGATTAGACCGGCAGCGAGGCGCAGGATCGTCGACTTGCCCGCACCGTTCGGACCGATGATGCCTATCAACTCCCCCGGATGAAACTCGGCAAGGACTCTGTCGGCGGCCGGAACGGACGAGCCCGGCCAGGAGAACGCGACCGAATCAAACCGCAGCGGGCAATCGCTCATCTGTTGCCCCTCCGCAGCAGCCACACGAAAACAGGGCCTCCAACAAGGGCGGTGAGTACGCCGACCGGTGCCTCGGTCTCGAAGACAGGGAACAGCAGTCTGGTAGCCACGTCCGCCAGCACCAGGAATGCCGCGCCGGTAAACATGCTGGCCGGAAGCGCCCACCGGTGATCGGATCCGACCAGCACCCTCACCCCGTGCGGGACGATCAAACCAACGAAACCAATCATCCCGGACACCGAAACGGCAGAGGCGACCAGAAGCGAGCCGGCGGCGAGCGCCACCCTGGTCACCCTGTGGGTATCCACTCCCACGGAGGCGGCGTCCTCATCACCGACCGTGAGCGCGTTCAGGGCCGGGGAGATCATGAAAAGCGTGACCCCACCCGCCACGGTCATGGCAACGGTCATTCCAATCGCCCACGGCCCCCTCACGTCCGACGAGAGAGTGCCCATCAGCCACATCAGCATCTCCTGCGCCTTCTGCGCCTTGACGACCGACTTGATGAACATGATGACCGCGGATGCGAAGGTGTTGAAGATAACGCCGACGAGCAGAACCTCCCAGACATTGATGCGCCCTCGCGAGTCACGCGAAAGCCATGAGGTCGCGGCAATCGATAAGAGCCCGAATACAAAGGCGAACAAAGGGACACCAGCCTGTCCAAGAATGACCGAAACCGGCAGGATCATGGCCAGCGTGCCGCCAACCGCCGATCCACCCGCCACACCGATTACGTAAGGGTCGGCCAGTGGATTTCTGAGCACCGCCTGAAAGGCCATGCCTGCGGCTGCGAGCGACGCTCCCACCGAGGCGCCTATGATCGTTCTTGGAAGCCGTTCGCGAAGAAGGATGGCGCGGTCGAGAGGAGAATCTCCCGTGACAGCCCCGAGCAGATCTATCGTGGTTGCCCCGAACGCGACCGATAGAACCATGGACGCAAGGGCGCCCAAGGCCATCAAGATCAGGACGAGAGTTCTGTCGGGACGAACTTTCAAAGTTTCCCTCCACGATCAAGGATGGCCCGGATATCCGCGGCCAGAGCAGCGGCGGCAGCCACGGCGTCCGGGCCGGGCAGCAGGATCGTCTCGTCCGGGATGTGAACCACCGGAGCATCGATTCCGGAGTCCGCGAGGATCCTGGCCGAAGGTTCCCCGCCAGCGATACCGTCGATGATCAACTCGGGGCGGGCCTTCAGAACCTGCTCGATCGACCAGGTCGGAAAGGTGACGGTATCTGAATCAACCGCGTTTTCAAGTCCCATCGCCGACATCAACTGACCCTGGAACGACGATGGACCGGCGACCACCAGGGGTCTGGTGCCCACTACGAACAACGCGCGACGGCGTGGCATCCCGGTCGCGAGCGAGTCGAGCCCTCGATCAAATTCTCCCACCAGCCGGACGGCCTCGGCATCGGTACCCGTCGCTCGGCCGATCGCCATGATCGATCGCCTTACGTCGTCGAAGTCCTCGAACTCGATTGGCAGGAAGGAGACTCCCGCCGGATGCAGAATCTCTACCAGACGACCCCTGAGAACCGCTGGAGATCCGATGACGACGTCCGGCCGAGCCTCGGCGACAGCCTCAACCGAGACATCCAGTATCCCGCCGACCCTCGGTATGGTCCTGGCAGCTTCGGGTCTTTCGCAGTAACGCGTGACTCCGACAAGGCGATCACCGGCGCCAAGCTGGAACACGATCAGCGTGGCAGAGGGTATCAACGACACGATCCGGGCTGTGGCGGGAGTTGATTCGGTACGGGGAACAGGCCGAACTCCTTCCCCGCACGCGCATGCCAGAAACGCGCATAGAAGCAGTGTCGAGCGAAATATCATGCGTCGGATCGTCATTCGACCTCCCGAAGCGAGCCGTCGGTGATGTCTACTGCCACCAGCCTGTTCAACTTCAGACACGAAACCCAGGCGGTCACGCCTCGATCCGACGGTTCCAGCGCAAGGTCCCATGGATTGCAGTTGACCGGCAGCGCCAGCGTCCGGACGTCGCCCGTGACGCTGTCCACCACAGACAGGCTGTTGCTGCCCGAATTGACCACATACAGATTCCCGTCCAGCAGCTTCATCCGGTTCGGGGTCAGCAGGTTGCGGGCGAGCTTCCTGACTCCGGCGGCTGGACCGGAGGCCGTGTCGAACGAAAGCACCTGGTTGGCAAGCCCCATCAGCAGATAGGTCGTGACACCGTCGGACTCGATATCGAGAAGGCCGTCCAGCAGGCCGGCCTGTCCGACAACGATCGGGCCCCACGGTTCATCGACCACGGACAATCCGACAGGATCCAGAAGCTGCACCTTGTCATCGTTGAAAAGTCCGACCATCAACAGGCCGTCCGGTCCCGGCGAGACAAGCGTCGTGTTCTGCGCGTCCCCGGGTCCCAGGAACACGGGATTCGAGGTGCCGCGAATAGCAGTTCCCGTCTCCAGATCCACAACGAACAGAGCCGCGACGGTGCCGCTGGCGACCCAGGCCAGTCCATCCTTCACGACCATCCCCGAAGGATACCCAACGACAGTCCCTTCGAGGTTCGGCAACGGGATCACGACCGAAGGCGAAACGGCCGTTTCGATGCCGTCGAGGTCGAAACCGCACAAGCCGCCTGAGGTCACTGGACGCACTATCGATTCTTCGCTGTCAAACGATGTCTGCCCTGAACACAGAACCCAGAGGCGATCGCCGGAAACGACGACCTCCTGCGGATTCTCGCAGGGAAGCCCAATCATGTTCAGAACGACCGCGTCCGAGGCGTCGACGACGGTAACGAACCCTTCTCCATACACCAGGCTGGCACCCTGGTATGCAAAATTTGCGTTTGCCACGAAGACTCGATCCTGCCAGAAGGCCACACCCTCGGGCCGCGAAAAGGCACGATCGGATGGTAAGCCCGGAACGTCCTTTTCATACTGATCCCGAAGCCCGCCTTCATCGCCTCCGAACGGTTCCTGGACGCATCCGAACCAGACTATGGTCGACAACGCCAGCAGACACGGCAGCCTGTTCATCATGCGTTTGTTTCTCATATATCTATCCTGACCGTGCCGAAGGCGGAAAAGCCGGGCAGCGGCTGCTGAAGGAAGTCGACGGCGTCGGTCTTGTTGGTGACGTTCATGAAATCCAGGCTGAGGGTCAGCGAAGGAATTGGCTTGACCAGCAACCTCACGTCCAGGCGGAACCTGTCTTCTTCCATCACCGACTCGAACGCGTCAAGGTAGAACCCGGACTGCCACGAAGGCTGCAGCAGGAGTTTGAACGGACCGCCCGAGAAGGCCAGTTCGCCGATCACCGAGTGTTCCGGCCTGGCCGGAAGCCACATGCCCGTGGACGAGACCGTGGCGTCAAGCCATGTATAGGCGACGGATGCCCTGAACCACCTGTACTCCGCGGCAGCGGACGCCTCGACTCCCCTGATAACGGCCCGTCCAGAGTTGGAGGCGCGAATGACGAACGCGGAGACAGGCGCAAACGTGATCATGTTGAAACCGTAGTTCTCGAAATACGAGGCCTTCAGATTCCACCACGATCCGCGTCCGGCCTCGATCCCGAAGTCCCAGGCAAGCGAGTCCTCAGGCTCCAGATCCGGGTTGCCCTGGACGAATCCGCTGTCGAAATAGAGTTCCTCGAAGGTTGGCAGTCTGAACGAGCGCCCGACATTCGCGGACAGACGCACGAGAGAATGCGGCTGGTACCATATTCCGAGGGACGGGACCGGCCTGAAACCGAAACCGGAGTCGTATTCGAGTCTCAGATCGAAAGCGACCTGCCAGTTGTCCTCCGGTTCTCCGGCAACGAAACCGACGATCCCGGCCAGGGTTCCCCTGCTTGGCCAGTGGTTGGCCTGACCGGCCCTGCGGACGCTGCCGCGGTCGTATCCTCCGTCAGCCCCGAAACGGAACGCGAAGCGTTTCCAGGGTGCGGCAAGCGTGGAAAAGCGCGCGCCGAAACCGCCTGACATCAGCATCGTGTCCTGTTCAGCTCCCATGTTCGGATCGGAGTCACGGTATCCGAACGCCAGGAACCTGCCGTAAAGATCCGCCGAAGTGGCACCGCGCCGGCCGAACAGCCGTGGTCCCCGCCATCCGACACCTGCGACGACCCTCGTGTCATCACCGAGTGCGGTCACAGACGGAAACTGCTCCATGCCGGCGATCTCGCGGTCCACCCTGAAGACCTCGACCAGCGCCTGAAAACTGTGACCATCAAGCGGCTCCGACTCAACCTTCAGCATGCCCTCGAAAGCGGTGGACGCATTGTGCAGACGATCCCTTCGCGCCCCGTTCGAATCGGTGAATCGGAACCCGCCACCGGAGTGGGAGAACCCGGCCGCGGCCATCACGCCGGTCACCGAGGCCTCATCCGCGAACACATGCGCGTGCGACGCCTTCAATCGAACGGTCGAGAATGATCCGCCCGACAACAACGCCGTGGTTCTGTCTCCGTTGTCCAGGATGGCGGGAGTCCTGGCGTCGATTGTACCGCCGGCCGCGTCGCTTCCCCTGACCGCTCCCAGTCCGCCCCTGGACACGTCCAGCGCGTCGAGCGGAAGAAGACCGAGTGAGTTCAGGTCGGCCCCGCCCATGAAAACCGAGTTCAAGGGAATACCGTCCAGCGCCAGCAGCGTGGACCTGGGGTCAGCCCCCCGGATGGATATCGAAACCGCCTGACCGGGGCCACCGTTGTCGCGCACCATCACCGCCGGGGCCGTTTTGACCGCCGCGGACGGGCCGGCAGGCGATTCGATGGCGGCAGGATCCGATACCGTCGTGGTCCCGGGACTCTCCCTCGCGAGGGGGTCGCCGCTCACAGGATCGCCAAAGACATCGATCCCGGGAACATCAATCATGACAGGTTGTTCCTGCGCCGAAGCGGACCGGATCAGTAACAGACAGACCAAAGCCGGAAAAGACAGGATGAAGCGGAAGATACCTGCAGACATGCCCCTTGTCCCCGAGGAGTACAGTCCATCGTTTCCGGGCAGGTCTCCTGGCTTGGGGGGAACGGCCGTGGCCGAAAGTTCTTCCGCCTTCCCGGCAGGTGCCAGTGGCATTCCGGAAGAACCCTGGAAAATCCTCCCCCGTCACAGTGGCGGGACCGCGCGGGAATCACACCCGCTTCCCTCTCCGGGACGCATCGCGTCCACCCGGAAAGAACGCAGCAACGGTCTCACAGACGAACGATTATTTCAAGGAGGAGAGAAAACGGGCCTGGGACGGGTGCCTGGAACTACGGGCAGGGGCAGGCCTGGTTGCACGCGACCGCGACCGGCGAACCACCGACCGGGCAGTTGTTGATCTCGCACTTGTTATTGTAGTCATTGCCGTCAACACCGCAGAGCGGGGCGGAGGCCATTCCCTCGCACGGCTCGCAAACGATGATGCATTCACCGAAATTGGAGAACATCGTGCGCTCGATCGTGACGCAGCCCTTCGCTTTCTTCAGCAGGCAGAGGTCGTCGTATTCGGTGACGCCGTCGATGTCGCAGACCTTGCCGCAATTCTGAATCGGCTGAGACTGGGCATCACACTCGTCCACAAGGTCGCAGGGACATTCATCGCAACTGGTACGGCGAAGCAGGAAGTTGGTTTCACCGGTGATCAGGCACTCGATCTCGCCTCCGCATCCGGGGCAGTCGGGCGCGTCGGCGCAAAGTTCACACGCGGCGCATGAGGCGCTGTTGTAAGTGACCTCGTCGATGCCGCACACCGGTTCGTTGACGGTGGTATCGCAGGGGCACATCGGCGGCACGTACGTGTCGATACCGGTGTCCTCGACAACATCCGTCTGGACGTCGGCATCGTCATCTACATCGGTCTGAACGTCTTCGTCCGTGTCAGGAACCGCAGTGTCCTTGCCATCATCGCGGACGGTGCTGTCCTTTTCACCAGGATCGCTGAGGTTATCCGGAACGAGGGTGTCCTGGACGTCTTCGGGGACAAACGTATCTTCGACATTCGTATCATTGCCGGTATCCAGCGGGGGTGGATTCCCGTCACCACAGGCCATGGCAAAAGACGCCGCGGCAGCCATTACGACGAAAACGCTTGTTTTTCTGGACATCAAATCCCTCCGGATACGTTGTTCACAGCAGTCGAGAGCACCCGGAAACCCGGGGTTATCCATGGAATGCCGACAAACATTTTAATGTAATTGGCTTTTCAGGGCAAGAAGACTCGAATGGTCGTCTGAAGATAGAATCCGCCCGCGTCCCAGACATCGTGGGCATAGCCGACATCGACAGCCACGATCTTCGACACGTAGCCGATTCCCAGCGATACCCGCATCTCGTCAACCTGGACTCCGTCGTTGCCGGTGTGACCGACACGATCCCAGTTGAACCCGGCACGCAGCGCGACCACGTTCTGGACCATCACCTCAAGGCCGCCCATCAGGCTGGGCGTGGCGACACCGAAGGTCGAAAAGTCCACATCGCAGTCCAGTCCGAAATTGACGATCGAATGGGAAATTCCGATTCCGACGCCCAGCTTTCTAGGGGCCAGAGCCCAGGTCCGCCTGCCGAACCCGGTCGAGTTCTTGATCTCGACGTTCGCGAGGTTTCCGGACTGGGCCGCGTTCTGGATCAGGTTCTGGCCGGTGACCCCGACGTAGAAGATGTTCATGATCCCGAGCAGCAAACCGAGATCCATGTCGGCATACCAGCTTGAATCGGTCACGTCGGAACGTACGTTCATCACCCTCATGGTCAGGCCCGCGCCGATGAAGATGACTTCGTTCGCCCACTTCGTCGACAGAGCTGAGCGGATGTCGTGGGTCATGGTGTCGTCGCCCTCGTCGGCATACCCGAATACATACGACAATCCACCGGATACCCACTTGTTAGTGGTCGAATCGACGAACGAGGCCGACGCCTGGTGCCACTGAGCCCAATGCGAATAAGCGTACCCCATGTTCACGGAGTACTGGTTGATCTGCGGAATGGTCGCGGGATTGAAGGAAAGGCCGTCGGCACCCATCCCGACAGCGCGCACCGCGTCGCCCATCGACAGCGAACGCGCAGTCGAACTATCGGTCCTGGCAACGGCGGTCAGGGGAACAACGGACAGACCGGCCAAAAACAGGGCCGTGATCACGCAAAGGCGTTTCATTTCGACAACCGCCGGTTCCAGATGGTGAAGACCTGCCATCCCGCGATCGGATAGATGCGGGAACGATTTGTCTAACGGTATTGATGCAGGCGTGAACTGTCAAGAAATCGGCAGGATTGTAGACAGATTACAGTCGCCGGGATATGGTCTTGCGACCATGGTGGTGCTAGGCTGAAAGGCCTTGATGAAACCGCATCCGGAGGATTTCGATGAACGATAAACGCATAGTGGTCGTAATCCCGACCTACAACGAGGCGGAAAACGTCAGGAACATCGTTCCGCAGGTGCTGGCGGCGCTCCCGAACGCCGACGTGCTGATCGTGGACGACTCCTCGCCGGACGGCACCGGCGATATCGTCAAGGAGATGGCTCTCGGGGAACCACGCATAGGACTCCTGTCGCGCCGCGGCAAGGAAGGTCTCGGCAAGGCGTACATCGCCGGGTTCAAACGCTGCCTTCAGGAAGGCTACGACATCATCTTCCAGATGGACTGCGACTTCTCGCACCAGCCGTCCCACCTGACGGAGTTCATGGCGGCGATTCAGGACAATGACTTCGTGATCGGCTCCAGGTACATGCCCGGCGGACGGACCACCGACTGGGGATTCCACCGCAAGTTTCTGTCCAGGGGCGGCAACCTGTATGCCAGGATCATTCTCGGTGTGAAGGTCTCCGATCTGACGGGCGGGTTCAAGTGCTGGCGGCGCGAAGTCCTTGAAGGTATCGACCTGGACACCATCGCGGCCGCGGGATACGCATTCCAGATGGAGATGACATTCAGGGCGCTGAAAAAGGGATTCCGTCTCAAACAGATCCCGATCGTCTTCCCGGATCGCACGAAGGGTGAATCAAAGCTGGTCGGCGGGATCTTCTGGGAAAGCCTGGGTATTCCCTTCCGGATCAGATTCGGCAGCCGGAAGGCATCGTGAACTAGCTGATCAGGATCAATTCTTCCTGCTGGGGTCCGCTGACCTCCACCGAACCGTCCTGCCTGATGAAAACGTCGATCTCGGATCTGACGGCCATCCGTCCCGGCAGATAGATTCCCGGCTCGACCGAGAAACAGATTCCGGGCACCAGCCTGCGCAGATCCCGAGTTTCGAGGTTGTCGATGTTGACACCGTTTCCATGCACGTTGACGCCGATTGAGTGACCTGTCCTGTGGATGAAAAACTCACCGTAACCAGCGGCCTGGACTACCGACCTGCACGCGTCGTCGACTTCGTAGCCGAAACACTGCTGATGGCGCGCGAACCGCTCGCGGACGAACTCCACCGCGGCCTTGCGGGCGTCCCGGACCACGTTGAAGATCTTGAGGTACTCATCCGGAGGATTGGTTCCCACGAAACCGACCCATGTGATGTCGTAGAAGATGGCGCCGGGCCGTGCCAGCTTCGCCCACAGGTCGATCAGTACCGTGTCGCCCTCGCGAATCACTACCGTATTTTCAGGCGTGGGTTCGAAATGCGGGTCGGACGGATGTCCGTTGACCCCGACAATCGGGAATTCGCCCATGCAGTCCAGGCCCTGTTCCTCGAACCTGCGGATAATGAAACGCTGGACGTCGTATTCGGTCAGTCCCTTTCCATTCTTGACTGAATCGCCGATCAAGGTGAACGCCTCGTCCTTGATAGCGTGAATCAACCTGCCGGCCTCGACGTGCGTCTGGTAACCAGCGTCATCTATCACTGCCTCGAAGACCTGAACCAGGTCAGCCGATGATCCGATGCGGGCGCCGGCGGCCCTGACCAGGTCAATCATGCCCGCGTCCACGAGACTGACGTATGGAATGGCGTCGTCCGGGGAGTACTGCATGGCGACGTTCTTTCCCCGCAGCATGCGTTCCAGTTCATCGGCGAGGTCGCGCCAGGAAAGATAGGTGCGTTTCTCGCCGGGAAGCGAATCCAGGCGGGACGGTTCGACCTTGCTGACCAGGCGAATTGGCTCGCCTGAGGATGGGACGAGGTAGAACCAGCGTCTCGACGTGAACTTCTCGAAGTCGAGCCCCAGGATGCGGTACGCGATCGCGTCCCTGTTGTTGAAGTCACAGAACAGCCAGCCGTCGAACCCGGCCTCGCCCACCGCTTTCTGAAGCTTGCGGATGTCCATCGATACCTCCAGATACCATCAGGAAAAACGAAAAACGATTATCGATCGACCTGCCCGCTTCCACAAGCGTATGGAACGCCGGCCAGTTCACCGATGAAACGGGCGAGCCCGCCCTTCTCGAGGATAAACCCGCGATCCGTCAGGCCATGGTACTCGACCCAGCCATCGCGCGGGAGCCATCGCTCGCTGGTCGCGAATCCAGGCAGACGATGCCCGTGCCAGGTGCCCTGGACCGATACCCTGACCTGCAGGCCGTATCTTGGAGGAATCAAGGTCGGGAAGGTTGATACCTCGACCCGGGCACCTTCCATCCAGCCGCTGGCGGAACCACATTCGAAGACCGTGCGCGGAGGACTGACCTCGAGGCCGGCGTCCGCCAGGGCGGCAATTTCGGTTACGAGATTCTCTCTGGGCTTGAACACGAACCGGTACCAGTAGGAACGCGAATCCGGCAGCACGACCAGGCTGGATCCGAAGAAAGCGAACGACGACATCACCGACACGAAAATCGTTGTAAGTGGAACAGGCGCCAGAAAGCTGAGATCCACCTTCTGTTCGGCCTTCAACATCACCACGATCAACAGGCCTGTCTGAATCAGACTGAGGATCCCGGCCCAGCCCCTGAAACGGTCGCCCCAGACGATGGTGCCCGCGATGGTCACCAGGGCTATCATGTGCGGAAAGGCGAGCCACGAAAACCGATCCAGAGCGATCGATATTCCACTGGTCTCGACCCAGGAATGGCCCCAGTCGGCAAAAAGCAGGGCCACGACCAGAATCTGCATTCCAGCAGCCAGGGCATAGAGCCAGTCCGCGGCCCGGCGACCGAACCTGACCACCCATACCAATCCGGCTATTCCAATGGCCAGACTGGTTATTCCGAATACCAGTTCCATCAAGTCACCGGATTCAATGAAACGGAACGGTCAACCCTACCAGATACCGGAACGCAGATACTCGTCGATCGAATGCGCGGCCCGACGGCCGTCCCCCATTGCCAGGATGACTGTGGCGCCGCCACGCACGATATCGCCTCCGGCCCAGACCCCCTTCATGGAAGTCCTGCCGGTCTCCGGGTCGGCAATGATGTTACCCCATTTGTCGGTGTTCAGAGCCGACGTCGAGGCTGTGATAATCGGGTTCGCGCCGTTGCCGATGGCGCAGATCACGACATCGACCGGGATCACGAACTCGCTGCCCGGAATCGGGACCGGTCTGGGCCTGCCGCTGCGGTCCGGCTCGCCGAGCGCCATCTTCAGGCATTTCACGCCGGTCACCCAGCCCGACTCATCGGCCAGGATCTCGATACCGTCCTGAAGCAACTCAAACCTGACTCCTTCCTGTCGGGCATGATGGATCTCCTCGACCCTGGCCGGCATCTCGGACTCGCCGCGTCGATACATGATGATCGACTCTTCGGCACCAAGCCTGAGCGCGGTTCTCGCCGCGTCCATCGCGACATTTCCGCCGCCAAAGGTCAGGACTCTACGGCCGCGCACAACCGGCGTATCGGATGTCGTGCCAAAGTTGTATGCGTCCATCAGGTTGGCCCTGGTCAGGTATTCGTTCGCGGAATAGACGCCCAGAGAATCCTCGCCCGGTATCTTCTTGAACCAGGGCAGCCCGGCACCGGTGGCGATAAAGACCGCGTCGAAGCCTTTGTCGAACAACTCCGGTATGGTCATGGACTTGCCAATCGCCATGTTCCGGACGATCTTGACGCCTTTCCTCTCGAGCGCATCGACCTCGTAGTCGACGATCGATTTCGGCAGACGGAATTCAGGAATTCCATAGACCAGCACGCCACCTGTACGGTGAAGGGCCTCGAACACGGTCACTTCGTGACCCATCGAGTTCAGGTCTCCGGCCGCGGTCAGGCCGCCCGGACCAGACCCGATAACGGCGACCCTTCGTCCTGTCGGGGCAGTGGTCGGCACATCCTCTGCGGCAGGGCCGTTATCCCTGTCCCAGTCGGCCACGAAACGCTCCAGTTTCCCGATCTGAACGCTCATCTCCGGGTTCTTGCGCGACTTCGCGACGGTGCACACCGCCTGGCACTGTTCCTCCTGGGGACATACACGCCCGCAGACGGCGGGCAGGCAGTTGGTCTCCTTGATCCGGCAGGCGGCCTCGTGGAAACGGCCATCGGCCACCATCCCAATGAACCCGGGAATGTCCACGGCCACCGGACAGCCGGAAACACACGGCCGGTTGCGGCACAGCAGACACCTGGAAGCCTCGCGCATCGCCTCCTCGGGCGAATAGCCGAGCGGAACTTCATTAATGTTGTGCCGACGAACCGAGGGATCCTGCTCGCGCATTGGAACGGGATCAATCGCAAGCCTTTCACGGGGGGTGAGTCTGTCAGCCACGCTTAATCTCCCGGAGCCTCTCTTCGAGATGGCACGCGTGTTCCCTGCGGAACGAGTCGTATGAGGCTTTTTCGTCGGTCTCGTACATGCGCTGCCTTTTCATCATCGCGTCGAAATCCACGCCGTGTCCGTCGAACTCAGGGCCGTCCACGCAGACGAATCTGGTCTCGCCGTTGACGGTGACCCGGCAACCGCCACACATGCCGGTTCCATCGATCATGACGGTATTAAGGCTGACCATCGTCGGGATGCCGTATTCCTTTGTCAGAAGCGAGACCATCTTCATCATGATCGGCGGTCCGATCGCGACGACAAGATCGACCTTCTCGCCGCTGGACAGGAGATCCCGCAATGCATCGGTCACGAACCCCTTCCGACCATACGACCCGTCATCCGTGACGGGGATCAGGTCGTCCGAGGCATCGCGCATCTCGCGCTCCATGATCAACAGATCCCGCGAACGTGCGCCGATGACCGAGGTCACTCGATTACCGGCAGCCTTCATCGCCCGGGCGATGGGATGAGTCGGCGCGACGCCGATTCCTCCACCCACGCACACGACGTGTCCGTACAGTTCGACATGTGTCGGCCTGCCGAGCGGACCCGCGATATCCGAAAGCTCCTGTCCTGCCTCAAGCAGGGCCATCTCTGCCGTTGTACGGCCAACGACCTGGTAGACAAGCGTTATCGTGCCCGCCACCGGATCGGCATCCGCGATGGTCAGCGGAATCCGCTCACGCCCTCCGCCTGGCCGCACTATCACGAACTGACCAGCCTTCCGATAGCCGGCCACATGCGGCGCGTCAACGACCATTCGGAACACGGAGGGCGCTATCGAGTCGTTACTGTGAATCCTGAATCCGGGCTGCGTCATCTGGTCCTCCGGAAGGGGACATATGTTCTGTCTATTCGGTCTGAGCCGGCTGTTCGGGAGCGGGGGGCTGTGCGGCGGCAGGAATTTCAGCGGGTTTGGCGGCTTCTTCGCGGGCGCGTTCTTCTTCGGAGATCTTTTTCGTCAGCGCCTCGAGTTCAACCAGTTCGCCGGACGCCGCGGCACGGGATCTGAGGTTTTCGTACCACTCACCCCACATGGAAAGGCGCTTGAAAATACCGAGTTCGGCCGCCACGGCCTCGATTTCCTGTTCCGTCGGCTCCACGCCGGAAACCGAACCTTTGAGCCTTATCACGAACACGCTGCCGCTGCCCTCGGGTTTGACCGCCCTGGCCAGAACGCGCGACTCGGTGGTCAAACCGGCCAGTTCATCGATTAAGCCTTCCTGGTTGCCGATTCCCGGCACCACGGCCGGGTTGAAGTCCATCATGGCCTCAAGCGTGGCAGGAACGGCCGTAATATCGCCGGTTTCGCCGATCCGAATCGGTGAATGCGGCGCGTACTGCGCGTTGAGACCGGCCGCGATTTCGGACAGAGCCGCGTCCGGAGCGGCCTGCATCGCGGCGATCGCCCGCGAGGTCAGGTCATCGAGACCGGCGGCGACCTTCTGCTCGCCGATCAGGCGGCGCGCAATCAGTTCAAAGGAACGGTCGAAGTCGGGATCGACCTTCGGACGGCGAATATCGAGCATCACCAGGAACCAGCCCCTGGCGCTGCGAATCACCGGAGAAAGCTGCATCTCGACCAGACCTTCCATCGCACCGGCAACCTCGGCGCCATAAAGCGTGTCGATCGCCTCGGGGGTAAGCGCGGTCATCGCCCTGCCACCCAGCGACCTGGTCGTCTCGTCCTCGGAGCTGGCCCTGGCCATGGCCTCGATGGCGTCGCGCAGTCCGACGCCGGAGTATCCCTTCAGCGCGTCCGCGGCGGCGTTGGCCCTGGCCTCGTCGGAGAACTGGACGATGTGGAAATCGTAACCGGCGTCCACCGCGAATTCGTTCCTATGCTCCTCGAAGTACTTCAGGGCTTCTTCCCTGTTAGCCTTCATCCACGCGGATACCTCGCGCTGGGAGCCGACGAGCGCGGCCGAGAGCAGCGCAGGCGACAGTTCGAGGAACTCGTAGGAACGGACGTTCTTGCGCTGCGCGGCCACGAAACGCGCCTCGCGCGGAGGAACGACCTGGGCGGCGGTGACGAGTCCGATCATCTTTTCACGCTCGATCTCGCGCGCAACGAAGTCCTCGAACTCCGGGAACTTGACGTTAAGTTCGTAACGGACCCAGTTCTGGTAGCCCTGGGCCTTGAATTCGCCGGTCGCCGGATCGGAGAAACGCTTCACGATCCGTTCACGCACCTCTTCCGGGGTGGCGATCAGGCCGTTCTTCCTGGCCTCGTTCGAAACGAGCCAGGTCTCAATCATGTCATCGGCGACCTTACGGTACTTGGTCATCGAGACCTTGCGCGGGTCGGTGCCGAACGCGATGAACCGGCTGTCCCCGGGGAACATCTGGAAACGCGTGCGCATGTACTGCATGGCCTGCTGGATCATCTCACGCGACGGTTCCTGTCCCGGGTAGGGGGGATCCATCGTGAGACGCAGGCCCATCTCGAGATCCTTCGAGTCGATTACGGTGTCCCCGACCTTCACCAGTTCAACGGTCTCGGGCGCTGCCATGCTGCCGTTTCCACCGCCCGTGCGCGTACCCATCATGTTGAATGACAGGATGAACACGAAGATGATGACGCCGAACAGGACATAGATGATTACTGATTTCGAGTGTTTTCTAAGCTCTGCAAGCATTAATGGGCTCCTGGGATCAAAAGACAAAAGCGGCAGGAGTTTACTTCAAACAGAAAGGCTGTGCAACACGCCCAAATGCCCGGCATCAAACATCTTCCAGCAGATGTCCCATCCGGGATTTCTTCGTCTCCAGGTAGACCCTGTCCCGCTCGCCCCTTGGGGGCAGCTCGATCCTGACACGTTCAACCACATCAAGGCCGAAACCGGACAGGCCCACTATCTTTCTGGGGTTGTTGGTCAGCAGTCTGAGTTTCCTGAGACCGAGGTGTGCCAGGATCTGGGCTCCGGTGCCATATTCCCTGAGATCCGGGGCGAAACCGAGGCTGGTGTTCGCGTCCACTGTGTCAAGACCGCTGTCCTGAAGGGCATAAGCCTTGATTTTATTGGCGATTCCTATGCCGCGCCCCTCCTGCCTGAGGTAGAGCACGACACCGCCCTCGGCGGCCACGCGTGCCAGGGATGCGTCAAGCTGCAGGCCGCAGTCGCACCTTCTGGAGTGGAACACGTCTCCGGTAAGGCATTCTGAATGGACGCGCACCAGGGTCGGACCTGGTCCGATCTCGCCCCTGACCATGGCCACATGGGCGATGCCGCGAACCGTGTCCTCGTAAACCACGGCCCTGAAGCGGCCCCACTCGGTTTCGACGAACGCAGAACCGACCGCCCTGACCAGAAGCTCCTTCTGCATCCTCCAGGCGATCACGTCGGCCACGGTCACGACGGGGATATTGTTGTCACGACCGATCCTGACCAGTTCATCATGGCCGGCAGCGGAACCGTCGTCCGACAACACCTGGCATATCACCGCCGCGGGCGTGCGTCCGGCCATCCGGCACAAATCCACCGACGCCTCGGTCTGACCTGCCCTTGCAAGCACGCCACCCGGAACCGCCCTGAGCGGAAAGACGTGACCGGGAACCACGAAATCGCCCATGGTGGCCTTCTCGTCGCACAGGTCTTCTATCGTACGCGCCCTGTCGAACGCGGAGATGCCGGTGGTCGTCCCGACCCTGGAGTCGATGGACACGGTGAACGCCGAACCGAAATGCGCCGTGTTCCGGCTGGCCATCATCGGCAGTCCGATGCGGTCAACCATCTCGTGCGACATCGCCACGCATACCAGGCCGCTGGCTATCTTGGTCATACGGTTGACGGACTCGGGAGTAACTGTGTCGGCGGCGAAGATCAGATCGCCTTCGTCCCCGCGATCGCGGTCGTCGACGACGATCGCCATCCCACCGATACGAATGGAATCCAGGGCCTCGGCCACGGTCACCGCTTCCTGTCTGTTGCCATCAGTGCTGGCGGACATAAAGACACCCTCGACGACAGTTTCGTTGGTCGCGCCGATGCCCGGCGGACCGGCCGAATGATGACAGCCAATCATAGCCAAGTCAACGCGACGGGGGACGGGAACAGGGACGGGGACAGGGAGACGTCGGGAATGCCGAAGCTCAGACGAAGCGCATGCTCTGCACGCGTTTCGGGTGCCCCGACCATAAATGCTATAATCGCGACCCGGGCCTGGCCCGATGTGGAGGTTCAGATGGACGGCGGGGTTACGGAATCTTTCGGCATCAACGTATTCGAACAGGTGATCGCATCCAGGGGGATGGTTCTTTTCGTCCTGCTGCTGCTGATTTCCATGTCGCTGGTCTGCTGGTTCATCATCGGCGTGAAGGCATGGGCCTTCAGGAAGATGCGGAAGCAGACCGAGGAATTCATCAAGGCGTTCTGGCACGCGCAGAACCTGGACGAGGTTCGCGAGTCCGCACGACGCCTGTCTGATTCGCCTGTGTCGCGCATGTTCTCGGCGGCATGGACCGAGATGAAACGCAACAAGGACGGCCAGGGTTCGAGCGGCCCGATCGGCGGGGAGTCCGACTTCGGATTCCAGAACGTCGAAAGAACCCTGAGACGCGCAGTGCAGGAAGAGACCACCAGGCTTGAAAAGCTGACGCCCTTTCTTGCAACGACGGGCTCGGCCGCTCCGTTCATCGGACTGTTCGGCACGGTCTGGGGCATCATGAACGCCTTCGCATACATATCCCCGGATCGTCCGGTCCTTGAAACGGTGACCCCGCATATCGCCCAGGCCCTGGTCGCGACCGCAATCGGCCTGCTGGCCGCCATCCCGGCGGTCATGGCGTTCAACTACTTCAACTCGAAGATTCGGGTACTGGTCGTGGAGATGGAAAACTTCTCGATCGATTTCCTGAACATCCTGAAACGCCACTTCTTCAGGGAGCGCTGACGGCAAGGAGCCGAGCGGCACCGGTACTGGAGGTTTCGATGGGAATGGGCAGTAACGGCGGCAACCGCGGGATGATGGCCGACATCAACGTGACGCCGCTGGTCGACGTGATGCTGGTTCTGCTGATCATCTTCATGATCTCGTCGTCAATCGAGACCATGCAGGTCCAGCAGGAGAAGCAACGCATCGAAAAGACCACGAACGACCAGGATCTGGACAGGAACGTTCCGGTCAATCTGCCGAAAACGAACGCGGAACCGGTGAACCTGGCCGAAGAACAGAAACTGGTGCTGTCAATCACACCCGACGTCAGATTCTACCTGGGCGAGACGATGATCCTCGACTGTCTGGCCATTGCTCCCGGCATCAAGGATACGGTTACCGGAAAATCCAGGCGGACCTGGGGTGCCGAGGATGACACGGCATTCATCCCCTGCCTGGACTCGCTTGTGAAGAAACTGGAGCCGAACGCGAAGTTACAGGCCGACAAGGAACTCTATCTTCGGGCGGATCGAAGCCTCCCGTATGGCCTGACCCTGAAGGTCATGGCCAGGATCAGGGCCGCCGGGATCGGCAAATTCGGTCTGGTGTCGGACTCCGAACCCGTTGTGGAGCAGTGATGCAGGGCCATGGCGCGGGCGCGCCGGAAGGGTGCTGAAACGATGGAATGGCTGGACAGGGCTACGGCTGCTCTTGGCCTGCCGGACAGGAACACATTCCTGACCGGTCTGGTCCTGACCGTCGTGATCCACGTGTGCATCTTCACCATGCTGGCGACAGCCGGGGGCACACCTGCCGATCCACTCGATCTCCTGATGGCCGGGACCCGTCGCATGTGCGGTGACCAGCGCTGCGCCGAGGCCCCGTTCATGTCCCTTCGGCGAGGGCCGGATTCCACGGACGGAATGGACACAGGCATCATCGAGGCGTCGGTGATTCCCATGCTCGGGATGGCGAAGAAGCAGCCGGGACAACTGCCCAGATTCCAGAAATACGAGCAGGCCGAGACCACCGAGGAAGCTGTCAACATATCGAAAAAGAACGAAAAGACCTCCGCTGTGGACAACAAGGAAGTAAAACCTAAGAAGGCGGAACTGGATCGACGCCGCAAAAACAAGGATCTGGGCGACATTCTCGGCAACGCCCCGCGGGTTGACGATCCCAGGGCCAGCGCGACCGCGCTCGATCGCATCATCGGGTCCGAGCTTGGTTCGGTGCATGGCAGCGGCACGGAGTTCCGCGAGGGGAGCGAGTATGGCGCGCGGGTCGGCGAGGCGATTCGGAGCAAATTCACGGTGCCGCCGTACCTGACCGATGCCCAACTGAAAAAGCTCAATGTAATCATAAAGATTACTAAGATAAGCGCCGCCGGTCAGATCATTGAATTCAAGGTTGAACGGCTGTCGCAAGACAACAATTTCAACAACGCCGCCCTTTACGCGATCAAGAGGTTCTCCTCGAAGGACGGCGGCAACGCATACCTCCCATCACCAGATTCGAAGACGCTCGACCTGGTCAACCGGCGCGGCATCACGGTCGAACTGAACGGCGCCCTCTTCAGGAGATGACGTGACGGACACGACAGCGAATCGACGCGTCGGGACGGTCATCGTCGCGGCACTGATCGCGGGCTCAATCGCGGGCGGAGCCGCGCCAGCCCTGGCGCGTCCGGAAGTTCGCGCGTCTGAGGGGCCGATGCCCGCGGATACGAGATGCGGCGAGTTCGGGTGGGATCCGAAAATCCAGGCTACCGTACCGGTCGCGTGGCCGCTCATCATGGATCTGTCGGCCAGAGGCGCCCTTGCCGTGGAGTCGGCCAATCTGGCTGACGCCATCGCGATGCAGTTGAGGATGACGGGTTCGTTCTCGGTGCTGCCGCGCGACGCTGCGCCTTCGGGCGGGGCGATAACGTGGATTTCACCGCTGGCCTTCGACTACCTCGGATGGCGTGAGGCCGGCGCATGGATGGTCATCACCGGCGAGCTCGACCTGGAAGACGACGGCCTGGCCAGATTGACCATGTCGGCCTATTTGACCGAGGAAGGAGACGTGCTGCAGATGACCGGCACGTCCGCATCCATGCCGGTCGCGGATCTGGTCACGTTCGGGCGCCGGTTCGTCGACTCGATCACCGCGTGCGTGACCGGCTGTCCCGGGATGCTCTTCACCAGGATCGTGTACGCCAGGAAGGCGCCCGGCACGACCAAGGAAATCTGGATGACCGACGTCGGATCGGGCCTCCAGGTTCAGATCAGTTCCGACGGATCTCTTGCCGTGCTCCCCGCGTGGGGACCGGGAGGCGCCGTGGCCTGGACTGGATACTCGGCCGGAAACCCGGATCTCTATCTCGATAAGAAACTCTTCGGTTCGAGACCAGGGCTGACCACCGGCGTCTCTTTCGCCCCCGATGGAACAGTTGCCGCCCTGGCATGGGGTCACGAGGCATCCACGGACATATACCTGGTCGATCCCATTTCCGGCAGGACTGGCAAACGCCTGACTTCCGGCAGTGGCGACAACATGAGCCCGTCGTGGTCACCGGACTCGAAGAAGATCGCCTTCGTCTCGGACAGAAAGGGATTCCCGACCATCTTCACGATGGACAGGGACGGAGCCAGCCAGCGGGCACTCCCGATTGCGGGAAACTACAACACCGGCCCGGACTGGTCGCCCGACGGGACGCGTATCGCCTGGCAGGGCCGGGGTGAAGGCGGCCGGTTTTCGATCTGGGTGCTTGATCTGGCGACAGGCCAGGCCAGAAGAGTCAGCCGCGGAGGGTTCAACGACGAGGAGCCGTCCTGGTCGGCCGATGGGAGATTCATCGTCTATACGTCCACGCGGAACGGCAGGAAGCGACTCTATGTAATGAAGGCTGACGGCAGTGACGCGACACCCGTTTTCAACGACGATGCGGAGTACTTCACACCTGCATGGGAACGACGGATTCCGTCAATAAAGAGCAGGTGACGGTTACGGCCACGGCGGGCCGGGCCGATACGGGAGGAATTCAGATGGGGGATACTTTCGGAAGACACCGAACCACGCGGACGCCGGCACTGCTCGGGGCACTCGGCGCGGTCGAGGCGCCTCAATCCGTTGACCATGACGGCGCGTTTCCGATAGTCATCTCGGCGGCCAGGGGCACGCGTGTCAAGGATGCGGATCAGAACCGCTACCTGGATATGACCTCGTTCTTCGGCGCTTGCCTGGCCGGGCACCGACACCCGGCGGTTATCGGCGCTGCAAGAAAGGCTGTAGGAACGCTCGTCCACACCATGGGAGACGTGTTTCCGGATCAGTCGAGGGGCGCGCTGCTGAAGAAGCTGCAGTCGTTGATGCCCACCCCTGATTACAAAGGTCACCTGTCGTTGAACGGGGCGGACGCGGTGGAGACTGCCCTGAAATTCGCCGCAGCTTATACCGGAAGGGGGGGCGTGATCTCATTCGAAGGCGCCTACCATGGTCTGTCCGCCGGGGCGCTGGAGGTGACCTGGCGCCAGGATCTGAAGACCGCCTTCGCTCCATGCCTGTCAGGCAGGGCCGTTTTCGCCCCATGGCCGGCGACGGACGGATCCGACATGGACGCCGTGCTGTCCAGGGTGGAACAACTTGCGGGCACCACGATCATGAACTCGTTCGGGGCCGACATTGGAAGGCCGGGGGCGCTGATCGTGGAGCCGATACAGGGAAGGGGCGGTATCAGGGTTCCCCCTCCTGGTTTCCTGAGCGCCCTTCGCGATATCTGTTCCAGACACGACATCGTGTTCATCGCGGATGAGATCTACTGCGGCTGCTTCAGAACCGGAACATTTCTGGCGTCCGAGTCCGACGGGGTCGCGCCGGACATCGTCTGCCTTGGAAAGGCGCTTGGAGGCGGCTTCCCGATATCGGTGGCGATGATGCGCGACGAAGTGGCGGCGGCTGTTGCCTCGTCAAACGGGGAAGCTGTCCATACATCGACCTTCATGGGATGGCCGGTCTCCTGCCAGGCGGCGATCGCCAGCATCGTCGCTCTGGAGAGGATGGCGCCGGCGGCGCGGGCCGGAACGATCGAGGCCCGGATCAGGCAGAAAGGAGATCTCTGGATCGAAAGGTTCGATTTCGTCCAGGGCATCCGAGGACGAGGCGCGATGCTCGGGATTTCGGTCACGCCCGGGACCGCGATGAAGATCGCCGCTCAAGCGCTTCGAAACGGCGTCATCGTACTCCCCGAGGGATGCGGTGACGACGTGGTGGCGCTGACGCCGCCGTTGCCGATCTGCTGCGGCGACCTGGACAACGCTCTGAAAATACTGGAAGAGACATTTGAAACGGTACAGTTATGAATGAACGGGACTCGGGCAGCATGATCAGGACGTTGATTGTCCAGGCCGCGTCGAATCCGGCCGGCCTTGACGACAGAATTTTCGCCGACACGGCCATTAAGATCGCCGGGACTCAGGGCCGTCTGAACGGTCTAAGGCCATTGACCGGGGAAAGGCTGGGGCTGGACGCGATCGACCCGCTCCCGGAGACGGCTTTCAAAATGATGACCGTCGCGACCTTTCCGCCGTCCGAGGCGGTAGCGGAATTCCTCACATCGGGCACCACGTCGGGAAACCGCGGTCGGCTGCTTGTACGCGACATGGATCTGTACCGACTGTCGGCCGTTGAAGGTTTCCGGCTTTTCGGGATGTACGGTGACGCGCCTCGCCGGTTCCTGAGCCTGATTCCGGGCGCATCAGCCAGACCGTCGTCCTCGCTGTCGTGGATGGCCGACTTTGTGGCCGGCGCGTTCGACGACACCGGAGGCAAATTCGTGGCCAGTGACGGCTCGCTTGACGGCGGTTCGGTCCTGGAGACGCTCGCCCGGTCGCGCAGTAGCGGTGAACCGCTGTTCCTGCTCGGAACGTCGCTCGATTTCCTGGCTCTCTTCGATTTCCTCGCGTCCCAGAAAAACGCCCCGGTTCCAGCACCGGGAAGCAGGATGATGCACACCGGCGGCGCCAAGGCTTCGGGGCGCGAGATCACGCGCGAGGATCTGCGCGAGAGGGCCGGGACGCTTCTGGGAATCCGGGAAGAAGACGTCATAGAGGAATTCGGGATGACCGAACTGTTCTCGCAGGCCTACGACTCACCTGTGGTGACACCGGGACCGCGACGACTGGTTCCCGTTCCATGGATGCGCACGAGGGTTCTGGACCCGCGCACCTTGACGGACGTTCCCGATGGTGCCCGTGGACAGCTCGTTCATTACGACCTGGCGAACGTCGACACATGCATCGCGCTGATCGCGGCCGACACGGCCACCAGGATCCACAACGGATTCGCCGGCATCTCAAGGTCGGCCGGCGCTGCGACGCGCGGATGCTCGCACGAGGCTGCGTCGTCGGTGAGGGAATGGAGAACTCGATGAAGACCGCGACCGCCGACATCCTGCGCGAAATCAGAGACGGCTGGCTGGCGTCCGTGTCAGTCGACAGCCTCGTCCCGGGGCCATTCCTCGAATCCGGAGACGTGGCAAGACTCGAGGAATCGACCGGATGGAGCGGCGCACACCTCGCCGAGGCGGTGCGAAGAGCGTTCTCTCCGTTCTGCGACAAGGACCTGTCTGGCATGTGTGAGGCCGGCCCAGGGTCGAACGCCGGTCTGGAAATGCTCGCGATCCTCGCCGGACGCGTTCCGGCGCTCGCAGTCAAGGTCGCTTTCCACTGCGCGGCCGCCGGAGTCCGTGCCGCGATCAAGCCATCATCGCTGGAACCGATCTTCGCCGGGCTTCTGGCAAAATCATTCAGTCGGGTCGGCGGGGACGATTTCGTGTCTCTCGTACCGCACGACCGATCGCAATCGACGGATTATGTCGGAAAAGCCCCCCTGTGCCTGGTATACGGTTCGGACAGAACGGTATCGACGGTGATCGCCGCGCGGTCAGGAAAGCCAACGTTGACCGGACCTCACATGGAGTCGTTCGCGGTCGTGTTCGCGTCGGCGCTATCCACGTTCGAACAGGCCCGAAAGGTAGCGGAGGATATCGCCGTTGACACGGTCGTCTACGACCAGGACGGCTGCCTCTCTCCGGTTGCCGCGCTTGTCCAGGAAGGCGGCGCGGTCACGGTCGTCAGGTTCGCCGAGATGATCCTCGACGCGATGCTCGCCACGAACCTGAAGCCTGGAAGGCTCGAAATCGACGACCTGGCCGCTCTTCGGATGTTCGAACGCGAGGCGGCGCTTTCCGGCAATATCGATTCCGTCATCCGTTCGAGCGTCGGGATTCCACCGCTGGTCGTCCTGTCCGACCACGTCAGACGCGGACCCGGGATGCGCACTCTGCAGATAGCGCCCTTCGCTCAAGGGGTCGACTCCATCCCGGATCTGACCGCAATCGTCGGGCACATCGAGGGCAGGGTCCAGGGCCTGGCCGCTGCTGGCCGCCCGGATCAAATCGATGCCATGTTGAAGGCTTTCCCGCGATTCAGCCCGAACTACCTGTGCGAGCCGGGCCGCATGCAGGACCCGCCCGCCCTGTGGAACGAAAACGGATACGTTCTTTACCGGGAACTGATGAGTCCGATCAACGCGACGGTGAAAGGGCCGATGCCACGGCCGTCTTGAAGCCCCGCGGGCGGGAACGCTGCGACGGGAACCTCACATGCCCAGACCGGCGGTCTCCGCTTCCTCGGGGGGCGCCACGGGCGTGGGCTCGGGCACGTCTGACTCCGTGCTGTCGTCCGTGATGGGGGTCGCCATCACCAGGCTGAAGTAGTCGCTTTCCCAGTGAACCGTCTCGACCTTCCACGAACGGATGTTCTCAAAACCGCTGACGCCCTGTTCACGCAGTGCCTTCGTCTCCTTGTCGAGGGACGACTTCAGGCTGGAGGCCCGGTTCGGCTGTGTCAGCGCGAAGAAACGGTATCCGTGGTTCAGGTCTTCAAGATACGGCTTCAACTGGGTCGCCTTCATCAGCGGCTTGATCTCGCTGTGCGTGAAATAGGTCTCACCGCGCCACGTAATCAGCCACGCCACCACGTCTTCCCGGCAGACCCGCTTCGTGTTGTATCCAAGCGAATCGGGAATGAAGCCGAGGCCGGCCTTCTTAAGCAGCGGAGTGTAGGTGTCCTCGACTTCCGGAGCGTTCGGAAGCAACTCGCAACGCTGGAAGTAGTCCTCGAAAATGTACTTCTGGGACCAGGACGGCGACAGCAGTGGCATGTAGAAATTCAGCCCCCACCATGCCAGGACAAGCGAGATGCCCCACAGGGCGGCCAGCCCGCCCTTTCGGAACCGGCCCGCGAAGATCATCACCACGAAACACACCGAAGCAACCACCAGCCAGGCGGCCAGGAATGTCCTGTACTGTAGCGGCGGGGCCTGAATTATCTTCTGCAGCGTCGGGCTGGTGTGTCGGTAGAAGGTCGAGTCCTTCCACTTCAGGTCGGTTCCCTCGTTGACGGTCGCATCGGGGTCGTTCGGCAGATGCGTCGGCAGAGGCCTGTCGTACTTGTATGTGAACATCTGCCTGAATACCTGCATGTCGGAACGGATGAAGAGGCCGACCGACAGCATTATCGCCAGACCGGCAATCGCCGCGAATCGCGCGATCCAGGAACGATCTTCAAGGAAGTCCTTCACCACCAGCGCCGTGACAAAGATGGTCGGGAACACGGCCGGAAAGATGTAATGGTGATATTTGGTCGCCGACAACGTGAACAGTATGTACGAGAAGAATGCCCATACATACAGCATCAGTCTCATCCGCGAACCGGGCGACGCATCCTTCAGACGCAGTTTCGAGAGACCGAACAGGACCAGCGGGATGAAGGCGATCCATGGGAAGGTGCCGATCGAGAGCCAGCGCATGAAGTGTTCAAACGTGCCGGTGTCGATCTGGTGGACGCCTGCTCCGAGCCGGTTGAAATGGTCGTGAACCAGGAACCTGTTGTAGAAGCCCATTCCGTGCCGGCAGAACATCCCGACGTACCACGGCAGCATGACGAGCGCGAAGAAAGACAGGCCACGGCCGAGGTCGAGCCTCTTGAGCAGACGCCATTCACCCGACAGCAGAAGATAGAGAACCACGATGGCGCCGGGCAGGCAGAAGCCGAGCAGTCCCTTGCCCAGCGTCGCGTACCCGAAGAACATGTACGCGGTCCACAACATGAAACGCCGGATCCAGCGATCCCTGCCCTCCGGGGTCAGCAGTGTTCCAGCCCGGTACTGGCGGTAGAGCGGAACGAATACCGCGGCCAGAAGCGCGACCGTGGCGAGACCGTACAGGATCGCGTGCAGCCAGCCGCTCTTCTGGAACAGGAAACCCACGCGTGCGATGCCGCTGAACCTGGCGACGTTCCCCTCTGGGAACAGGTCCAGAGCGACGTTTACGATCTGGGGCACCGCGGTGGTCAGGAACAGGGCCAGCACCGCTGCCAGCCGGACGAACAATCCACGATTCGACGACTCCAGCCTGGGGGCGTACATCGCCGCGCACAGGAAGAGCATCCCGACGGTCATCGTGCCCGCATAGGGCAGATCGGACAGGAAGAAGAACATCGGCGCCGTCAGGAGCATGCCGGCGGCCATCAGACCTGTTTTCCGGTTGAAGATCAGCGACATGCTGACATACGAGACAAGGACGACGATGGCACCGAGGAAGGCCAGGAATATGCGGATCGCCCAGTCTCCGAAGCCGACCAGGTGCATACCGATGATGTCGCCGTACATGATCAGGACGGGCTTGGAGAAGAACCACTCGCCGGTCGGGGATTCCCCGCCGATCTTGTCCTTGTAGCCCCACCACGGCGACAGCGTGTCGTGGTTCTCGAACATGTATCTGGCGGTCTCGCCGTAGTGCGTCTCCCAGCAGTCCCAGAGGCCGAATGATCCGGCCCCGATAAAGAACAGCAGCGAGGCGACCATGAACACCATCAGACGCACCAGCCATTCATGTCTCTGGCGGCCGCGAACGACGATATCGTCAAAATCGGTGGCGAGGATCGGGGAAACCGTCCCGACCGGTCTTTCTTCTGTGTTATCCAACGTGGACCTCAAAGACACAAATCGCGCGAATTTTAACGGGTTGAGCAGAATTTGCAAGGAAGGCCGGAGTATCAGGAACGCGCGACACCGACAAGCCACCATACCAGCCACGCTGCCGCGAACAGGTATGGGATGAACCCGAGACCGCGCGTCCGTGTCCAGAAATCGGACAGCCTTTCAACGCGGCCGGCACCGGAAACAAGGGTAAGCAGCAGCCTGACAGGCAGGGCGAGGACGGCCGCGATCGCCAGTGTGGCCACGAACGGATGGATGTTGAAGGCTGTGGCGGGATCCAGTCTGGCCAGGGCCTGAAGAGTATGCACCGTGCCGCATCCGGGACAGGGATGTCCGGTCAGCAGCCTGAACGGACAGATCACCGGAAACGACGAAAATGAGCTTTCAGGGATGATGTATACAATGACGGCGAACGCGAGGCCGGAAAGGAAGAACCACCACCGGGAAAAAAGCCGCGCGAGCTGAACGATGGCGCGCCGACCACATGCGTCGAGCCGGGAAGGAAACACGGACATCGGTTGCGGCCTAGCGCCGAAGGGGAAGACCGTTGCTGTCCTTGATCTGGCCGACCGCGATCAGGATGAAGTCAACGAGCCACCAGATGCCGCAGCCACCACCGGTCAGAAGTTTGACGATACCCAGACCGATGTGGCCCAGGTAGAACCGGTCGACCCCGAAATAACCGAGGAAGAGCGACAGAAGCAGTGCCACCAGCCATTCCTTGGTCGAGAACAGCGCGGGGATGGAGGAGAGCTTGAACCACGCGCCATCAGGTTTGCGGACCATCGTCTCGGAGTTGACCTCGCCGCGCATCAGCATGCTGGAAAGGTCCTGCATCGTGTAGGGTCCCATCTCGACACCGCGGATCATCGCAAAGTAGCTTTCCATTTCCATTGGAGTGACTCCTGTTCAAACAAGCCGCCGCAACACATCCCGGGGTCAAGACCATTCGGGAACGGTAACGATAATCCGGGATTGACTGAGTGATTCTAGCCCAATACATGGCGCACTGGAAGAAGTGTTAAGAAATTTTTAATGATGTTAAACACCGGTAAAAGTTCCATTCCCGCGGGGGCGCGCCCCTTGACTCCACAACGGCCAGTGTCCAGACTTCAACCCGTCGCGCCGGGAATTGGTGCGCCCGTGATGCCCCAGACGGGTTTACCGGTGGAACAGACCGGATTGATGAAAGGATTGCTTGGAGGCCTCCAATGGAACAGGACGTTCGGGTTCTCACAGAGATGGTTCGAAAGGAGAGCGAATTCGTTGATCGACTGACCTCCGAGGTCGGACGCGTGATTGTCGGTCAGAAGGACCTGGTGGATCGCATACTGATCGCCCTGCTTTGCCGCGGTCACGTTCTGATCGAGGGCGTGCCGGGCCTGGCCAAGACTCTGACCGTCAAGACGATCGCCCAGACACTCGATTCGTCCTTTGCAAGGGTTCAGTTCACGCCCGACCTTCTGCCAGCCGACCTGACCGGAACGCAGATTTACAACCAGTCGGCGCAGACGTTCTCGGTCCGCAAGGGCCCCATCTTCGCCGGGATCGTGCTGGCCGACGAGATCAACCGCGCCCCGGCCAAAGTCCAGAGCGCCCTGCTGGAAGCGATGCAGGAACGCCAGGTGACGATCGGCGACAAGACCTTCCCGCTGCCCGAGCCTTTCCTGGTGCTTGCCACGCAGAATCCGATCGAGCAGGAGGGAACCTACCCGCTGCCCGAGGCTCAGATAGATCGATTCATGCTGATGGTGAAGGTGACCTACCCGACCAGGGACGAGGAACTCCAGATCATGGATCGCATGGCCCTTTCGACACCGGCCAGTGTCGGCAAGGTTCTCGGGGCCGACGAATTGAACAGGGCACGCTCGATGATGTCCGAAATCTACATGGATCAGAAGGTCAAGCAGTACATCGTCGACATCGTGTTCGCCACCCGCGACCCGGAGGCGGCGGGCGTCAAGGATTTGGCGGGCTACGTCAAATACGGCGCATCCCCGCGCGCGACCATCGCCCTGTCGGAAGCGGCAAGGGCCCACGCCTTCCTGCGCCACCGCGGTTATGTGATCCCCGAGGACGTGAAGTCGGTAGGTCTCGACGTGCTGCGGCACAGGGTAATCCTGTCCTACGAGGCCGAGGCGGAGAACCTGTCCGCCACGGACGTTCTGAACCGGATCTTCGATTCGGTCCAGGTGCCGTAGTCCACACGGGGCGGTGAAATGAAGACGGAAAAAGACCTGCGAACACTGTTATCCAGAGTCCGCCGGATCGAGATCACGGCTCAGAGACTGGTCAACGAACAGTTGTCCGGGCGATACCACTCGGTATTCAAGGGCCGTGGCATGAGCTTCGACGAGGTGCGCCCGTACACGCCCGGCGACGAAGTCAGGATGATCGACTGGAACGTCACCGCCAGGACCGGCGAACCGTATGTGAAGCGCTTCGTCGAGGAACGTGAACTGACCATCATGATCCTTGCCGACGCATCCCTCTCGATGGACTTCGGCCTGTCGAGCTTCCCGTTCATGGAGAGGCACGGCAGTGTCGCGGTGGCTGATACGAAGCGTGAGCTGGCCGCACAGATCGCGGCCGCGATCGCGCTTTCGGCCCAGATGAACAACGACAGGGTCGGCCTCATCACTTTCGGCGACGAGGTGACCAGGTTCATCCCGCCGCGCAAGGGGCGCAGACACGCGCTTCACGTCATCAGGGAAGTCCTGACGATGGAGGCGGCAGGCAGCACCACCGATCTGGGTGGCGCGCTCGATTACCTGGGTCGGGTCCTGAAGAAGAGAACGGCCGTGTTCATTCTGTCGGACTTCGAGGTGCCCTCGTTCGAGTCCCAGTTGAGGGTCGCCGCCAGGCGCCACGACGTGCACGGCATGGTTGTTCGCGACCACTTCGAGGACAACCTGTTCGAAGGCGGCATCGTGACCATCAGGGATCAGGAGACGGGGGCGCTCGTCCCGGTCAGCACCGATCGCTCCTTCCTGGAACGTTACCGCGGCGAGGTCGCAAGACACCTCGACGAGGTCGAGATGGTGTTCAGGCGTCAGAGATTGCCGCTCTCACGGTTCTCCACTTCCGAGCCCTGGGATCGGACGCTTTCCGCTCATTTCGCGCGCCTGAAGGGGAAGGCACTGTGAGGCAGGTATTGTCCATGAACAGACTGTTGACAGCCGCACTGGTCCTGACAATGACGCTTCCGGCCCTTGCCCTGGCCGACCCGACGGAAGGCGTGACCGTGACCGTCGACCAGGTCGGGCCGGTCAATGTCGGTAGTTCTTTCGTGATCACATACCGGTTCGGATACCCGGAGGGCACGAAGCTCTATTTCCCGGATCAGCCCTCGACCGGGACCCTGGAGAGAATCAAGGTCGAATCGACCATGCCAAGGATCCTGGGCACCGGAACCGCCGAGACCCATTCGCTGACCTTGATGGCGGTCAGGCTCGGAAAGACCGGGATCGCCCCGCTTGACGTCCCCGTGGTCGGCCCGGATGGAGACACCGGCGTGTTCAAGACCCCCGGAGTCGAGATCACGGTCGTGTCCACGCTCGGTAACGAGAACGATCCTCAGCCCGCGCAGTTCGGCGAACCGGTCAACCTGGTGGTTCGAAACGACTTGCTGCTGTGGATCGTCGGGGCGCTGCTGGTGGCCGCGATCGCGGCGGCTGCGGGCATCTTCGCGTACAGGCGTTATCGCGCCTGGGTTCTTGCGCACACACCACCGCCGCCGCCCGAGCCGCCGGAGGTCACGGCTTACAGACGACTGTCCGAGATCGAGTCCATGGGTCTGATCGAGTCACTCCGCTTCAAGGAGCTTGCGCTGCTGGTGTCCGAGGTGGTCAGGGAATTCCTGGGCGCCCGGCTCGGTTTCCCAGGCACGGACTCGACAACCTGGGAGACGCTCGACTTCGTGAGACAGGTCGCGGGTGAAGGCGGGGCCGGAACCCTGAAGATCGAGGAGCTGGAGGACTTCCTGAGCCTGTGCGATCTGATCAAGTTCGCGAAGTTCCAGCCATCCGCGCAGGACGGCGCCTCGTTGCTTCAAAGAGGACGCGGCATCGTTTCGAGCGCGATGACGGGCGTCGTGACGGACACGCCGGTGAACGAACCGGCAGTCCCGGCCGCCACGGGAGGCGATGATGAGATTTGATTCGCCGCTGATGCTGTTACTGCTGATTCCGCTTGCCGCGGTGGTCGCTTTCGGCCTGTTTCGTCTGTTCAGGCGTCCGGCCCACCTGAGATTCCCCACGGTCGTCCACGCCAATGTCGCCGGGCGCGGACTCAGGGCGAGGCTTGCGATGCTTCCCCAGATAATGATCGCCGTCGGACTGACGTTCGCGATCCTGGCGCTCGCGCGGCCTCAGGTCAGGGATCCCGAGAATCTTCGGGGCGAGGGTGTCGACTTCGTCATCGCGCTCGACATGTCGTCGTCGATGAACGCGGTCGACGTTTCGATGGATCGGATCAAGGCGCTGCAGGCGATCGGCCGGGAACCCCCAAACAGGTTCGAGACCGCGCGCAAGGTCCTGAAGGACTTCATCGCGTCGCGTGAGTTCGACCGTGTCGGCCTGATAATCTTCTCGACCCACGCCTGGGTGAAGTTTCCGTTGACCCTCGACCGCAACGCGGTCGCTGGAATCCTCGACGGTCTCATCCTGGACAACGGGCTGCGCAACGAAGCCGGGCAGTGCACGAACGGATGCACCATCATGGGGGACTCGACCGCCATCGGCGACGCTCTTGCCCGCTCGTTCAAACGACTTGAGGAATCCGACACCGCCAGCAGGAACATCATCCTGATCACGGATGGTGACAACAACGCGGGATCCGCGACGCCATCCAGCATCGCCGAGTTCATCGCGAAGGAATCCGCGGAACGGCCTGTCAAGGTGTTCTCGTTCCTTATCGGCGACAACGAGGACACCTACTGGCCCGCGATCAACCCGATGACCGGACGCCAGATGGTCGGCCCGGACGGACTGAGACTTTACCAGCCCACCGGCCGGGAGGTCTCGGTCAACCCCGACCTTCTTCAGGAAATCGCCGATCTGACCGGCGGAAAGCTCTACGTGGCCCCGTCGGCGAAGGACTTCATCAAGGACTTCGGGGAAATGGAGAAGACCGAATTCTCGGCTCCGGCGATAAGCAACTTCAAGGAGGCTTTCGCCTGGCCGCTCGGACTCGCGATCTTTTTCTGCCTGACCGGCGCGCTGCTCTCGGTGACGGTCCTGCGCCGCTGGCCATAGCCACAGGAGAGAAAGGTGTTCAACTTCGAATCGATTCATTGGGGAAACGCCGGCATGTGGTGGCTGCTGCTGCTTCCGCTGGTCATGATACCCGCCTGGATATCGTACGAGGTCTTCCACCGGAAGGTGTCGCGCGCCTTCAGCGGCGCCAGTCTACTGCCCGGCATGCTCGGAGGACCAGGTTCCGGCCGACGCCTGGCCACCTTCATCTGCGTGTTTCTCGCGCTTGAAATGTTCTCGGTGGCCGCGCTCAGACCGAAATACGGCCTGAAGGACGTGACCGTCAAGGGTACTGGAGTGGATGTCGCCATCGTGCTGGATTCGAGCCGCTCGATGAAGACGACCGACGTCAAACCCGACCGCATGGGCATTTCCACGCTCACCATCTCGAAGATGCTCGAGCAGGCGGCTGGAAACCGATTCTCGCTCGTGCCTTTCGCGGGCATTGCCTTCATACAGAGTCCCCTGACCGTGGACTACGGCATCATCAGGCAGTACATGAACGACCTGAGGGTGACCGACATGCCGGTCCCGGGTACCGCACTCGGACGCGCGCTGGCAACTGCGGGAAGGTCGCTCGGCGTCGGGGTGGACGGCTTCAGAGGTTCGGCCGGAAAGGCCATCATCGTGTTTACGGACGGAGAAAACCACGAGGGAGAGCCCGAGGCAATCGCGAAGGAACTGGCCGCGAAGGGCGTCAGGATCTTCACGGTCG
This sequence comes from uncultured Anaeromyxobacteraceae bacterium, assembly GCA_964573455.1. GTDB lineage: Bacteria > Myxococcota_A > UBA9042 > DTJE01 > DTJE01 > JAGOFO01. Next base: position 45,603 of record CAZNJW010000003.1, read on the forward strand.
GCGTGGGAACTCCTGAGGGAATGCCCCTGCCGGAACTGGATGAAAAGGGTGTGGTCACAGGGATCTCGGCCGGCGAAGACGGTGAATCCCCGATCATCTCCAGACTGGACGAAGACCTGCTCAGGAAACTGGCCGACGCCACTCAAGGACGCTACTACTCTCTGTCTACGATCACTTCATCTGCAACGGTGGCCGACGCCCTCGCCGGGGACATCGACGGACTGATGCGCGAAGAGTACCTGACCGCGGTCGAAAGACTTCTCGAGGAACGTTTCCAGTACCCGCTTGGCGCAGGCATTGTTTTGATGCTGCTGCCGTTTCTGTGGTTGGGCGGCGGTCGGCGAAAGATCGCGGGAGCGGCGGTCGGACTGATAATTCTGTGCTCTGCTCCGGCAACGGCAGCAGAGCCTTTCGAGCACCCAGTTCTAGCCACTCTGTTCAACCGTAATCAGCCGGACGTGAAGGCTGCCGTACGGATGCTCAACGAGGGTCGGTACGGGGATGCGCTGAAGGCGCTCCAGGAAGTGGCGGCCAAACACCCACCGGCGCCGGCTATCGACTATAACATCGCCGTTGCAGCCATGAAGGCCGGTGAACTGGACACCGCGGCGCAGGCAATCGACAAGGCCATCGCGCTGAACAAGACGCTTCCGCTCCAGTCCCCCCAGCGCCTGAGAGACTCCAGACTGAACGCCACCCGCGGCTCCATACACGTCGAGAAAGCCAGAAAAACGGTGAAGGAAGGAGGAAGTCTCCGTGACGCGCTGCCCTCCTACAGGCAGGCACTGGATTCCTTCAAGACCGCGCTGCTGCTCGAACCGGACAACGCCGATATCAGGCGCGCCCTGGAGATCGTGTCGATGGCGGCCTTCCCGGCTTGTTCAAGCCTCGACGACGAATACGAATCGAACGACACCCAAGGCGCGGCCGGCGTTCTCACTCCGGATCAGCAGACCGGATTGATTCAGCCCAGGCTGCTGCTGTGTCCGGACAATGAAGACTGGTTCGCGATCGACCTCAGGCCCGGCGAGACGCTGGCGCTGTCCGCTGTAAAACCAGCGGCCGCCCAGCCGGACGAGCAGGCGGCGCAGGCGGCCGGACAGCAGCAGCCTCCCGCGGACGAGCCGGCGCCCGTCGATGTCCGGCTGACGTCAGCAGATGGCCTGGAACTGGCCGGGCCTGGCAAGGCGATGCGGCATACCTCCACGGGAGAGCAGCCCCAGCGGGTCTTCGTCCAGGTGACGGGGACCTCACCGGATGACGGCACGGAATACGTGCTCAAGGCAGTATTGATCCCATCCTGCCGGGCCGGTGGGGACGATCGGCTCGAGGACAACGACACGCTGGGTTCGGCGGCCGAGGTGCAGGACGGAGACCTGGATCTCAGGATCTGCCAGCTTGACGACGACTTCTTTACGTATACCCTGCCAGAGAAGACCGCCCGAAAGGTCACCCTCAGCTTCGAAACGGGCGAGGGGCCCCTTGAATTGGCGGTGATCGGCGCGGACGGTACCCCGGTGGCGGTCAACACGGAGTTGACCGAGGCCGGCCAGGTGAAGACGGCCGAGCTTCCCGAATCCGAGGCAGCGACAACCTGGACGCTCGCCGTGGCCGGTGGTGGCTTCGAGGGCTTCTACAGGTTGAGCATCTCGGAATCCGAAGGCGACGGGAACGGCGGGGGGCAGGACGACAAGCAGCAGGATCAGGAACAGGAGCCTCAACCGCAGGACAAGCCGGCGGGCTCCCAGGCGATCCGCCAGCTTGTCGACGAACTGGACAGCAACCGCGAAAACCTGGACGCGCAGGAGGCCCGACGGAACTCGGCCATCGGGGATCACGCGCCCGACAAGGACTGGTGATGTCTGTCTTGAACATGAAGTTCCGGGATCGCGGATGGATTTCTTCCGCCCTCGTCGCGCTGGTCTTCCTGCTTGTTCTGTCGAACGGCAGGGAGGCGTTGTCGGCGCGCGGTCCTTCAATCGAGGTGAACGTTGACAGTACCTCGATCTACCGCGACGAAGAACTGGTTCTACGGATCACCGCCAGCGGCTCGTACGACAACATCGAGATGCCGGCTCTGGAAGGGTTCTCGGTCACAGGAAGGTTCGAAGGCCGTTCGTTCTCTTTCGGAACCGGTGGCTCGTTCAGCGAGAGAACCATCACGATAAACGCGATGCCTGATCGACCCGGCAGACTTGTCGTGGGGCCAGCGCGGCTGCTGGTCGACGGCAAGGCCGTCGCCTCCTCGCGCCCAATCGAGATCACGGTCAAGGACGAAGACGCTCCCGCCGTCGCGCCAAGGGGCGGAAGACAGGACATCCGATCCATCTTTCCCCGTATTCAAACGCCGCGACAGGAACCTGTGAAGGCGCCCAGAATCGTGGCGACCATCGCCCCGGGTCAGGAAGACCAGGGAACCATCACCGCCTACACCGGCCAGCCGCTGGTGCTCGAATACATACTCCTGACCCCCACCCCGCTCGACTACTGGTCGATCACCGTTTCGGCCAAGCCGACTCTGGATGGATTCGTGGTCAGGGAGGCGCCACGTTCACAGCTGACGTCCGAACAGGTCACCATGGATGACGGCACCTGGTACCGGACCCAGGTGTGGAAGGTAGCACTGACCCCGATCAACGCCGGCGAACTCGAGATATCGCCACTCAATCTGGCCGCGGTATTCCGCGGTTTCCAGGACTATCGTGTCGTATCGGATCGATTTCTCCTGACGGTCAGGGACGTTCCAGCGGATGCCCCCGCGGGTTTTTCGCCCGGCGTGCTCGGTCGCTTCGAAGTCAGTGCCGGGATCGACAGCGACGTCATCGCGCACGGCGAGACCACGACTCTGACGATCAAGGTCGCCGGGGCCGGAAACCTGGCCGCGCTGACCGCGCCGAAGGTGATCGCGGACACCGGTATCAGGGTCGATGCCTTCGCCTCCTCCCAGGCGGATGACGAAATCACCATCGGTTCCGACGGACTGACCGGTTCAAGGACGTTCAGGTACCTGCTGACCCCCCAAAAGGCCCCGCCTCAGGGGACCGTCGACTCGTTCAAGGTGCGAATCGCTCCGGTGGTCTTCTTCGACTATGTGTCGGGAACCTGGAACAGCTCCGAGACGGACGAGATGACTCTGTCGGTCAAGGGTTCGATCGAGACACGGGACAAGGCGACGCGACGCTTACCCGGTCTGGGGATCATCGAGAAGAGTGATCTGGCTCAACCCGCGCCGCCTCGAGGTTTCTGGCTGACTCCGCGCAGGCTCCTGGCGCTGATGGCCCTTCCGATCCTGATCCTGTTGGTGATATCGGCGGTATCCCTGGCTCGTCGCCGCCGGCCGGGAAAGCGGGCCGAGGCAAAAAAGGCGCTTGGCCGTGCGATCGCCGGGGTAACGAAACTGGAAAGACAGGCAGTGGCGGACATGGACTTCTGGAACGGCGTGGACGCGACAGTCAGGGACTATGTCGGCAGGAAGTTTGACATCCAGGCCACGGCAATGACCCCTTCCGACATCGCCGCGGGACTGGCTGCCAGAGGCGTCCCGCGAGACGTGCTGGATGACCTCGTCAAGCTGCTGGACGAATGCTCGCTGGCACGATTCGCCGGGGTGGCCGCGGGAACGGATCGTGGCGTGGCCGCCGGAGCGGCGCGCTCATGCCTGGCCGCGCTCGACCGCTGCGACGGAGGTGCAAGATGAAGCTCTTCGGCTTTGCGATCGCCCTCGCGTCCCTCCTGACCCTGTTCATTGCTCCGGCCGCCGGGGCCACCACCGTCGGACAGATGTTCGAGGAAGCGGTGAGCGTCTTCAACGACTCCGACTCCCCCGAGGACTACGGCAAGGCGGCGGAGACATTCAGGACGCTTCACGAAACGTACAGGATCCAGTCGCCTGAACTCCTGCTGAATCTGGGCGTTTCGGAATTCCTGTCGCGCGATGACGGCGAAGACCGGGCCGGCGAAGCGGTACTGGCATTGTCCAGGGCGATTCGTGTCGCGCCCGACAGCCTTGCCGCCGGTCTCGCGCGGAAAAACCTCCAGCAGATTCGGAGAACCCTGAACGAGACGCAGTCCGGCCGAACGTCGGGCGGTTTCGTTTTCGCCCCGTACAACGACACGTATACCGCTTTGTTCTCATGGATTAATCCGGACATCGCCGCAGCGGTTTTCATCCCGGCGTGGTTCATTCTGATCCTGATTCCCGTGTTCAGGCGCCGCGTCGGACGCAAGCCGTTGATGGCAACCGCCGCGATCATGGCTCTCATTGTGGTCGCCTCGGGCGTGGCCACCGCGGGCGCATTGAAGGTGAAGGGGTACACGACCGGCGTGCTCCTTGATTCCTCCCCGTGTTTCGACGAGCTGCTGTCGATCGAACCTGCCGGAGAACTCCCGGAGGGACTGGAGTTCAGGCTGGACGGAAAGAAGGACCAGCGTGTCCGGATCACGTTGTCTTCAGGGCGTACCGCATGGGTCCCCGCGGATCGTGTCGGCGTTCCGTGACCGGGTCGGCCGGCACACGTATTTCTCGGTTTTGAAACATTATTCCGTGCGATTCGAATCATGCTCCTGATATTGTTGTGCTTTACCGTCACCTGAAACTAGAATCAACACAAGTTGAATGCAAAGCCCGGGGGAATAAGATGGATCTGCTCGCCATCCAGATTGAATCGCCTCGTCACATAGCGCGCACTGTCAAGGCAGCGGTCACAGACAGTCAACCGATGAATACCGCCATGCTGCTTCTTTACTCGGCCCATAGATTGCTGAGGCTTGCATGCGGTTGCTGCAGGAAGCCGGGGATGCTCGACATGCGTTCGTTCGATTCAATGATCGAACATCTGCTTGACGGTAGCCGACAGGAAGACCGACAGACCGGCGTTTCCATGCCTGCCGCGCTGAAAGGCCCGCTCCTCAGCGGTGACGTGGCTGATGCCATGAAGGACCTGGCGACGACGGCGTCGTCGCTTCTGGGCGCTGAGACGACCTTGAACCGCACCACGCGCGAATGGCAGACCGTAGCCGAAGGACTGTCCGGAATCATTAAACGCCTTGAACCTCTGGCGATCTGCATGAGAACCGCGGCAGGCGACGGCAGGGGAGGCCTGCATGTCGCGGCCGGAACCGATGGATTCGCCTTCACCAGGATTCCAGGGTACTCGGCACAGGGAACCACTATCCTTTTCAGGGACGGAACCGCGATGGAAGAATACGGGCCGGCGGCGGCGGTGGACAGCCGGCCTCCCGAGCCACTGATACCGTGGCCATCCTCGCGAAGGGTCTGGGAGACCATTGACGGCCTCGTCGTCAATCTGGACGGAAGGCTCGCCGCTCCGCTCGCGCCTGTGAGCGGCCAGCGGGCGCTTGCCAGGCTTCTTGCCTGGACAAGGGACGAAGCCTGGGACACGGCTCTCAGACTGGCTCGCACGGCCTCGGGCGAGGCGGCGGCCGAGTACCTGCTGCTTAAGACGCACGAATCGGAAGAATGGCGGGATGCCGCATCGATTCAGTCGCTGCTGGACTTCGTATCCGAGCACGACCAACCTTCAGAACAGTTCTCCCGATGCGCACTCGAATGCGGTGTGCTGTCCGAGGCCGGCGCCATTCAGAGTTCGGACTATGCCGCTGCCGCGGACGCGCTGGTGGTCAGGCAGCAGTTCGAGTCCGGAAAGGACAGAGCACGCACCCTGCTCAAGCTGGCCAATATCTATCAGGATCGGCTGAACGACCGCACTGCGGCCAGACTCTGCATGGTCAGGGCTCTCGAGGCGGATCCCGGTGATACCGACATCCTTGAAGCGCTTCTGGATCTGCTGTCGGAGACGGGACATGAGGCCGAAGCCACGCTTCGCGAGGTCTTGTCGGGACTGACCGGGCTGGCTGCGACACTGAAAGGCGGGCCCGGCGAAAGTTCGATCCTGGCGGCTGTTGTCCGTCTGGCCGCAAGACTCGGGGATCGGGCGACATCCGACACTGCGGTGGCAAGACTGCTCGACATCGAGCCGGACTCGATCGAACTTCTTGCGACCATACGCGACAGGTTCGAAGACAGCGGCAAACTGGTCGAGGAATGCCGTCGCAGGCTGGAACGGACCTTCAAACCGCAGGCGCGAGGCATCTGTCTGCTTCAGATGGCCGAAGGGCTTGGGAAAATCGGACGCCTGTCGGAAGCTGCGGATTGCGTCAAAGAGGCCTCGGCACTTCTGCCGGTGACGTCGGAAAACCTCAAGGCGATGGAGAGCATTCTGAGGGACGCCTCTGAATGGACGACCCTGATAGGCATTCTCAAGCGACGCGCCGATATGGCGGCGACCATCGAACAGGCAAGGCCGGCACTCATGGAGATGGCCGACATAGCCCTGAACAGGCTGGAGTCGCCGGTTGTCGCGCTGTCCGCGCTGTCCAGGCTTGATGGCCTGTCGGACCCCGAGGTCGACAGACTTCTTTTCAAGGTTCATTCCGATCTGGGACTGTTCGCCGATGCCGCCTCGGATCTCAAGCGAATCATCGCGACAGGGGCGGCGGCGAACGAACGCCTGGCCCTGGCCAGGATCTGCCGGGACAGACTGGGCCAGCCCGCCGAGGCGGCTGCCTGGTTCAAGGCCGCAGCGCCTGATCTTGAAGGCGATGAACTGGCCCGTGTCGCTCTGGAACTCGCGGACCTGCCGGGTATCGGAACGGCAGACCAGGTGGTGGCGGACACGCTGAACAAAGCTCTCCAGGCCACTGACGACGACATGCTCAGGGCCGAAATTCTCAAACGTCTCGGCGGTAGGGAAGGCGGCGGGGATTCACAACCATCGGGCTTGCTGGCGACTCACCTTGAAGAGGCGTTGAAACTGAACCCGAACGACCACGAGTGTGCGATCCGCCTGGCCGGGATCTATATGAACACCGACCTTGCCGAAAAGGCGGCTGCCGTGCTCGAACCTCCGGCCAGGGCCGCGGCCGCCGAGGGAAAGACGGAACTGGAGGGCAAGCTCAGAATGATGGCGGCGAAGGCCGCCTCGCGATGCTTCGATCACCAGACAACGCGTCGGCATCTCGTCCGGGTTCTCGAACTCCGGCCCGATGATGTCGAGGCCAGGCGCCTCCTCGCATCCACGCTTCTGGCGCTTGGGGAAGCGGACCTTGCAGGAGAACTGCTTTACTCGCTTTCCGGACCGGACGGTTCGCTGACCGCAGCCGAGGCGCCGATGATGCGTGAACTTGGCCGGGCCCAGTCCGCGAAAGGCGCGCATGCGGCGGCACTCGATTCCCTGGCGCGAGCCTGGGCTCTCGATCATGACCTCTCCGAGGACGTGCTTCGAGAACTGGCGGACACCGCCTCGGCCGCAGGTAACCGCGAAGCGATGATGTCCTGGCTGAAACGGCTGGTGAATAACGAAGCCAGGTCTCCCAGACGTTTCACCGACCTCATAAGGCTTGGCGACGCGGCGAAAGCCGACGGGGACAGCGCATCGGCACTGCAGTGGTACCGGATGGCCGCCGACGAGGACTACTCGAAAAAGGTGGCGCTGCACAAGGCTCTCGAGGTCTCCCTCGAATCAGAGGACAACACACGCGCCACAGGTCTTCTGGAAGAACTGATCGAGCAGGAACAGGATGACCTCAGGAAGTCGGACTACCACCTGGCTGCGGCCATGCTTTACAAGGACAGCCTCGGAAACGACGCTGCCGCGATAGACCACCTCATCCTGGCCGTGTCCCGCAATCCGGCCAATTCACAGGCCGCAGAGGTGCTGGACGGCAGGCTGACTGACCTCGGGATGTTCGAGGAACTGGCGGAAAACCTGCAGCTCAGGGCACGCCACTTCCGGATATCGGGTGACGAGAAGGCGCTTCTCGAAACCTTGTCAAGTCTCGGAGATATCTTCGAATCCAGGCTGCACAACGCCGCCAGGGCCGCCGAGGCATACGAACAGATCCTGGTCGTCTCGCCGGGCCACGTTACGGCGATGCACCGTCTCGCTTTCTGCCAGGCAAGAATACCGGGGGCCGAGGGCCAGGCGCTCGACTCGCTCAGGAAGGTGATCAAGGCGGATCCGACATCTGTCGATTCCTACCGGGCGCTACGGGACCTCGCACTGCTTTCGAACGACAGCGACCTGGCGACCCGCGCCAGCACGGCGCTGATCGTACTGGGCCAGGGCGACGAGTCTGACTTCCATCTGGCCGCGAAGAACCGAGCCGCTGCGCTCCACCTGAAGATGGACCAGATTCCTGCCGACGTGTTCACCCGAAGGGTGGCGGGTGAACTCGACCCACAGATCGCCCGGCTGTTCGCCCTTCTTCATCGCCCGATTCTTCGGACCATTCCGTTCAAGAAACCGGCGGATCTGGGGCTGACCGAGGCTAACCGCGTGGCCATGGAAGAGGACGGCCTGTTCCAGAAGATGGCGGACGCCGTTTCGCACGTGTTCGATGTCGACCTGCCCGACTTCTGGCACGCGCCCGGTACCAAGGGGCTGAAAAAGGCACCTTTCCCCGGGAAGGCGATAATCGTCGGCGACGACCTGGTGACAACCAGGCGAGGCAAGGATCTCAGGTACTCCCTGGCCAGGGCGATCATCTCTTTCATACCGGGCGCCGAACTGTGTGGAGTGCTCGACGCCGCGTCGATGAGACTGTTCTTCCAGGCCTCGCTGAAGATGGTTTTCCCTGATTATCCCCTGCCTCAGGACACCGCGACCGCCGCCGATCTGGCGCCGGCCCTGTCGAAGAACCTGTCCGAATCCGAACTTGAGGAGATCCGCAGGATCCTGACCGGATTTGCGAAGACGCACAGACCGGTGGACTTCGCGGCCTACATGCGCGCGGTGGACAGAATCGCGGGCAGGGCGGGACTCTTCATGGCCAACGACCTCGAGGTCGCGGCAGACCGTTCCCTGGCGTCAGACCTCATACTCTCGGATTTCGAGCCCGAGGATCGCGTGGTGGACCTGTGTTCCTGGGCCGTCTCCGCCGACTACACCGAGTTGAAAAGACTGATGATCGGATGATGGCGTGATCCGCGGTCAGTAATCGACAGCGTCGCCGATCCCATAGTCGACCACGGGGACGAAGATCCTGCCGTAGAGTTCCATGCGCTCTTCAGGCGAAAGGTAGATGGCGCCGTACCTGACCAGGTGTTCGGCGACTTTCCGGCAGTAGTTCCTGCCCTGGTTGTAGGGAATCATCTCGACCATCTCGTCCAGCGGCAGCCCGCGGTTCTCGAGCATGAAACGTCGGATGGCGGGCGCGCCCGAATTGTACGCGGCGGACGCGAACACGATCTGTCCCTTGAAGTCGCGATAAAGGTCGGACAGATACTTCGTGCCGAACAGTATGTTGACGCCGGGATCGAAGAAAGAGTCCAGTTCCCAGCGGATACCGACCTGTCCGCCGACGATATGCGCGGTCGCCGCGATCATCTGCATGGCGCCGAGGGCGGCGACATAGCTGACCTGGCTGGCATCGTAGCGGCTCTCCTGACGCATGATCGAGTAGACCCACAGTTCAGGAATGCCATACTGACCGGCGGCGGCCGAAACGAGGGGCCTGAATGCCCTCGGGTAACGGGCCATCCAGTACAGGCCGGCTTCCGGTTCAGGCGACCGACTCCTGCGAAGACCACGAATCTTCTCCGAACGCTTCAGAAGGGCGTTGTACTGTTCGGTCGCCTCCGACTGCGTGATCAGGAACCTTGCCAGTTCGGCGCCGGCAAGATGACGTTCGGCCCGCGCGGATACCTTCCTGTAAAGCTTCAGTGCCTCACCAGGTTCGCCAACGGCGGCCAGGGCTCGAACCTCGCGCAGGGTGGCGATGACATCCGGCGGCATCGAACCGGTGTACCACAGTGGCGCCGGATCCCTCTGGACGGCTGCCGGCGCGGTCATCCAGGCCGGCAGGGGAATGTTTTCGTACTCCTTCAGACGATAGGCCGCCAGAACCGAGTACCAGGTCATCGGGTAGCGGTTGATGACCTCCCGCATCCAGGACCCGGCCTGTCTGGAATTTCCCAGCCTGTGCCAGGCCACGCCCCCCCAGTACATCGCCTTGCCGGCCACGAGGCAGTTTCCGAGTCTCTTCATCTGACCAAAGACCTCGATCGCCTCGCGATACCTGCCCAGACGGAACAGCGACCAGCCCTTGAACCAGATCATGTAGCTGTAACGATCGGATTTTCTGTACATCTTCAGAAAACGATCTATCTCGGGCAGCGCCTTTTCGTACTCGCGGTGATCATAGGGAAGCCATGCCAGATAGTAGTGGGCCAGCATTCGCTGAGGCTTAGCGCCCGACCGGATGTACTCACTGAAACAATTCGCGGCGTTGTCGTAGTCCTCCAGCCTTGCCCAGGCCCTTCCAAGAAGGAATGTGCCCTCGGGACCGGTTCCGACACCACGGGCCCTCGCGTACTGCATCAACTCGACAGTCTCCCGCGGTTTGTCACGCACGTGGATGAGATGCGACCTGGCGAGTTCCCAGGCCAGTCCGGGAGAATCGTCTCCCCTTGCCCTGAGCATCTCGAGCGTCGACTGGTAATTGATGAAATCCCACGCTTTGTAGAAGGCATCGGCGCGCTCCCTCAACTCGCCGTCCGTCAGGCTTCCGGCTTCAAGACCGGTTTCCCCCGCGGCTGCCGTGTCCGGCATCTCCACGAACAGCCTTCGCAGAAGCAGCGACCTTTCAGGTTCGGGCGACGCCATCGCCCGCAGCAACCTGGCGCGCGCCTCCCTGCTGCGCGCGGGCCTTGCGGACAGAACCTTTACGGCCTGCTCCCGGGCGCCGTCGGGATTGCCGTCTTCAAGCATGGCGTATCCACTCAGCAGCCTGGCCTCGGCCTCATCCGGCGAACCGGGGAAACGATCGATGAACGACGCCATCCGCGCCGCACCCGCTGGATCGCCGGCTGCGAGAGCCGCCCGCCCCTGCTCAAACGACACGATGGATCTGAGGGACGGCGGAATCGAATCTTCCTTGATGCCTTCCAGCAACCGGACCGCATCGGCGGCACCGGCTTTGGTGTCCGGCATCGCCCTGGCCTTCACCACACGGGAGATCGAGTCCCAGGACGACCCAGGCTCGAATTCCGCGCCGGACATGGTGGCTGCCGCGTACCCGTAAAAGCCGAGACGGTTCAGCGCGGACGCCTTCACGAGTCTCGCGTACGCGTCTTCGCCTGGATCCGAACCGGCAGTTCCGGCCCGGGCGGCGACGGCCAGCAGGGCGGCCGGAATAAGCAGCGCGACCAACGTGACCCTGTTTCCGGCGTCCATCATGATTCAACCGATTATGGGACTGTCGTAGAGCCTGACCAGATCCGACGGCAGGTACCGCCTTCCCATCAGCCCGGACAGCCAGTCATACGCATTTGCGGCCGGTCTGGCGGCTCGCCCAGGCCACAGGATGGTCCAGACGTTCTCTCCGGGGACAAAAGGCGACGGACACAGATGTTCCAGGCCGACTGGCATCTCAATAAGCCTGCCGCCATCAAGAACGCCGAGCAGGCATGTCGCTTCCTCCGGCGGAACCGGGCACGAAAAAGCGAACCTGGTCGGTCTGAATCCGGCGCGACGGCCATGCATCGGCTCGACCGAAAGAAAGACCATCCCGTCGATCGAGGCCTCGTTCAATCTTGCCGGATCGGGCGGAGTCGCGGTGTGGAGCCGGGCATCCACCCATTCCCCGACCGAACGATACCCAACGGCCATCGGTTCGCAGTACGAAAACCTCGGCATCGGATGAAAGCCCCCGGAAAAGACCGGTTCGTAGCCCGCCCGCTTGAAGATCCTGGGCACATGCTTGACCAGGTCGATCTGGGAAAGCCACGAAGACGCACCCGACCTGGTGTAGACGATGTGCCAGCCGGTGGGTGGCTGAATCGGCTCAACCCCGATGACTGGAGCCAGACCTTCTCCGTCGGCGGCCACGGTTCGACGAACCTTCGCAAGCTCACGCGGCCTGCACCCGGTACCGCACCCATGGCAGACGACGCCGGAATCGAAAGAGGCCGCGGACATCAGGCCGTCAAGAGGCTTCTCGCAAGGTCTCGTGGTCACGGCTTCGAATGCCTTGACGCGCTCGCGCGCCAGGAAATCGACCGACACGTTCATGTCGGCGATCTGCCAGGGCAGTGCCGCGCCGGCGGGAACCTCCCGCAGGAACACGTCGCGGTCCACGCCGGCATTGAGGAACGCGGCGTCCCACAGGTCCGGACTGAACGTCTCGGTCCAGTTGTCGAAACGGCACCCGGCCTCGAAGGCGGCCTGAACTACGTCCGCCAGCGACCGATCACCCCGCGCCATGACGCACTCGAGCCTGCTTATCTTCTGGTCAGGGTACTTGAAGGTGACCCCGGTGCGCCTGGACGCCTCCCTGATGATGGCCTGACGCCTGGCGACCACATCGGGATCGGCCATCCCCTCCCACTGGAACGGGGTATGTGGCCGGGGTACGAACACCCCGACCGCGGCGTTCACGTCGGCACGCCCATGGCCGCGACCGACCTTCAGGACCTTGCGCGCCAGTTCCACGATCGCCGCCACGTCATCGTCGGTCTCGGTAGGCAGACCAAGCATGAAATACAGCTTCAGACGCTGCCAGCCGGCCCCGAAAGCCCTCGCGGCGGCATCCAGCATGTCCTGTTCGGTGATGTTCTTGTTGATTACGTCGCGCAGGCGCTGGGAGCCGGCCTCAGGGGCCAGTGTCAGTCCCGCGGCCCTGACCGCCTTCATGTCCTTCAGGACTGCTTCCGACAGGCCGTATGCCCTGAGGGAAGACACCGAAAGGGTCACGTTACGGGGAGTCACGCTGCCCGACATCGCGGCCACCAGTGATGGCAGGGCCGGATAGTCCGCTGGCGAAAGGGCGCCAAGCGAGACCTCTTCGTATCCGCAGGCGGTTATCGCGGCCAGACTGTCGCGAAGCACGGTTCGCGGATTCCGGTCACGCAGCGGTCTGTATGAAAAACCGGCCTCGCAGAACCGACATCCCTCGGAACAACCGCGAGCGATCTCGATAGAGACCCGGTCGAAGACCGCGCGGTTCCAGGGCATGATGGTTCGAACCGGGATTGGCCAGTCCTCGAGATTCGGAATGAACACACGACGAACCGTTGCTGGAACGCCTTCGACCGCGGGCTCCGGGACCAGCCATCCGGCCAGCGGGTCGGGCCTGGTCACATAAAAGCCCGGAACGAAGACCCCGGGCATGCCAGCAAGCCTTTCAAGGATGCTCCGTCTGGCCACGCCCTCCCGGCGCATGGAACCGACCAGCCTGACTATCCCGGCGATCGAGGCCTCGGCCTCGCCAATGAAGAAGGCGTCGAAGAACGGCGCCATCGGTTCCGCGTGGGAGGCGCAGGGTCCTCCGCCGAGGATCACAGGGTCGGAATCGCCGCGATCGGCCGCCCTGAGCGGGATCCCGGACAGATCCAGGGCCGCCAGCACGTTCGTGTAGCACAGCTCGTGCTGAAGCGAAAAACCGAGCACATCGAATGATCTCAGGGGGCGCCAGCTCTCCAGCGACACCAGAGGCATTCCGCGCCGCCTCAGCTCTGCCTCCATGTCGATCCAGACCGAGAAAGCGCGTTCAACCCTTATGTCCGGCTGCGACGCCAGTATCGAATAAAGGATCTGCGTGCCCAGGTGTGACATCCCGACTTCGTAAACATCGGGAAAGACGAGAGCGATCGAGTTAGGGGCTTCGACGTTCAGTGTGGTGCCGAATTCGCCTCCGGCGTACCTCGACGGCTGGCGCACCTCATGCAGGAACGACATCCACGGATGCACCGGTTTCGGGCACCCCGCGGCGGCATCGACTCCAGCGCCGTCGTAAATTGGATCTACCACGTTTCCTCCAGTCATCAGGCCACGTTCAACGTCACGTGATCGCGCCGCGGGTCGACCTCGCGTACCACGACCGAGATCGGACTGCCCGGCTGTATGTTTCCGGCGCCGGACAGGGGCAGCACCAGGCCGGTGTCCAGGAGCTCGACCAGCACGCGGGCTCCTATCCGCGAGACCACCTCGCCATCCACCCTGCTCCCGGTAAAGGTCTGCAGATATTTCAAGGTCCAGTACCGTCTGGCCTCGCGTTCGACCCTGGTCACCAGTTCGCTCCTGGTCTCCAGCTCGCCGAATACCGCCATGAGCTTGTCCTGATCCATCGGAGCAACTCCGTCCTTCAGGAATCCCTTGATCTGGAGGTGGGCCAGAAAATCCTGGAATCGCCTGAGCGGGGAGGTCACCTGTGTGTATCCGACCACCCCGAGCGAGTAATGATAACCTGGTATCGTCGTCAATTCGCCGCGTTTGAGCGTCCGCAGCATGGTGTACGACAGCGCCCGCGACCCGGCCGGAAGACCCTTCAGGCGCTCGGACACGTCACCATCAGGCGGATCCTGGCGCCTGTACACGACCGGAATCCCGTTTTGCCTCGCGAAGCGCCCGGCGACAGCACCGGCCAGGATCATGAACTCCGCCACCAGTCGACGCGACCTTGAGGTCCGTGGAAGGTGGCGGACTATGGGAAGGCCGTCGACGACCTTCACCGAATATTCGTCCCTGTCGAGCATCACCGCGCCATCGGCGATACGTCTGGTGCGCAGAGCCCCGGCCAGCGCGTCCAGCAGATCAAGCGTTCCAGCCCAGACAGGACGGATTCCCGAGCCCGCCAGGATGTCGTCGGCCTCGTCATAGGTCACGCGAGCCTCCAGCCGCCCTCGGAACACGCCTATGGACGAATCCAGGACGGTTCCATCGGGAGCCACGGTCACGGCGAAATCGATCATCGATCTGTCACCTTCGGCGGACAGCGACAAAGCCGCCTCCGAAAGCGACTTCGGAAACATGGGCACTGTCATCGTAGGCAGGTACAGAGACGAGGCGCGCTCCATTCCGGCAGTGCCGACAGGCCCATGCAGGTCGATAAACGCACCCGGATCCGCGACGATGACATGAACCATGGTGCCGCCCGGGACCGGCTCGGCCATCAGCGCGTCGTCCACGTCCCTGGTCGTCTCGTCGTCTATCGCGAGCGGCCCGCTGCCGGCAACCCATTGAAGGGGAGGAGCGCTGCACACGGACGCTTCGTTCGCCACATCGATCGCCGCCGCCTCGACCGCCGAATCGAACACAAGCGGTATGTGGTTGCGTCTGATCGAAAGAATTTCATCAGGATCGGCGGCATTCAGCCTGACGAGGTAATCGAAGGCGCAGACGTCCGGCTCGGCTGCCGGCGCCCCGCGCAACAAGGAAACCAGCTCGATTCCACGCCTGCCGTCACGTCCGTCCGGACCATCGTACACCAGGGCTTGAAGCCAGCCGATCCCCGATGCCAGCGCCGAATCACCACTGTCAGGGGAGGAATCCAGCGCGGCCTTGACCGCGGCGAGAACCGCCGTCATGCGGGCCCGCTCCTGTTCGTCGCGCTGCCGTGCCCTGATCGCCGACTCGACCGTCTGCGCCTGGGCTGGCTGGTACGAGCCGTCCTTCCTTAGCTTGAAATAAATGCCGTCGCTCTCGATGACCCAGGCGGTGGCGGCCAGCGCGGCCGGATCGGAGGTCGAAAACAACAGCTCGGCCAGCTCGAGCCCGGTGACCGTTCCGGCATCGGCAAGCAGTTCCCAGGCCCCGGCCAGATCGGCTGTGACGACCATGGCCTTGAGCCTTTCGGCGAACGCGGCCAGGCCGCCGACAGCGGACTGAAGCGGATAGGCCGGCACCTTGACAGCAGACTTGAAGAAGACCCTGTCCCCGGACCAGGTGGTCTGAACACCGTCTACCGTGAGAACCGTGAACCTGCCCGCGCGCTCGTCAAGCACGACCCCGGCGGCAGGTCCGCTGTCAAAAACGCCGAGGACCACACGCCCGGCATCAGCAGTTCCCATCATCCTCCTGTCCGGCGCGATCGGCCTCGTCGACGGCCGGTTGTGTTTCGACCGGCGCCTCCAGCCCGGTCGTGTCGATCCCCTTCCGGCGTTGGACGATGTACATCACGAGACCGAAAAGGAACAATGGAATGCCAAGTGTCTGGGACGTGGACATCCCGAGAATCTCTCCGCGCTGATCCGCCCGCAGGAACTCGATCGCGAACCTGGCGACCGCGTATGCCATGCAGAAAAGGAAGAAGAGTTGTCCGGAGAACCGCTTGCGCGGCCTGACAAAGAAATAGAGCCAGAGGAATATCAGCAGGCAGGCCGCCGCCTCATAGAGCTGCGTGGGATGGACCGGCAAAGACTCGGCGGCCGATTTCGCGATCAACCCCTGGTCGACATGCAGCTTCCAGGCGGGGCTGCCTTTGGGAAACGCGAGCCCGGGCGGCGCGGCGCAGGTGGTCCCGAAGCAGCAGCCGGCCAGAAAGCACCCGACCCTGCCGAAGACCAGACCGAGCGGGATGGCGAAGCCGGCAAGATCGCCGACCTCCCACAGGGGCTGACCACGCCTTTTGATGTACACGATTCCAACCAGGGCGGCCAGCGCAAGACCACCGTAAAAGGTCAGCCCGCCGTACCAGAACTTCAGCGCGCGCAGGCAGTCGCGCTTCTGGTGGCACAGGCCGGTGTCGACCTGGCACACCTGGCCACGCCGGGCGTCGACGCACTGCTGGTCCTTGAAGCACTTCCTGTCACCCGGCAGAGGTTCACCCTCGACCTTCATCGGGTCGACACAGAGGTTCACGTAGTCCTTGAACTGCCCGTCGGCGACCACGTGCATCAGGCGCGCGCCGAGAAGACCCGCGATGATCAGGATGATTCCCAGGTCCAGGATCAGATTATTCCTGCGCCCCCGGGCCAGCCAGTCGCGGTGCGCCAGCAGAATCACCGCGGTGTACCCCGCCATCAGCATCGTGAAGTAGGCGGGGAAGTCCAGTCCGAGGATGGTGAAAGTACCGTGCATGCGGCCTCCAGGTCAGTCCGCGGGCTATTGTACTACCTGACGTCGTTTTGTCCGATTGAAAGGCCTGTGTGTTGTCTGTGAATCAACTTATGGAAACGCGGGGAGTTTCAGATCAGAAGATACCGCCGAACAGATCGGCCAGCGACACGCAGAGGTGCTGCGGCATGCTGGGGGAGAGCTGTCCACCCGGGCAAACCAGTTCGATCATTGCCGCGAACTGGCCGAGCAGGCTGCCGAGCGCGCAGATCATCGACAGGTCCATGCATTCCTTGCCGTTCAGACAGTCGTCGGCCGTCTCACATCCGCAGTAGCCGGAGCCGGAGGTCATGCCTTCCATGCCGGGCATCATGCCACCGCCCATGACTCCCATGATCAGGAGCATCAGGTCATAGCAACTCTGGCCGGGGGCGCAGCAGGCCGAGGCGCCGTCGCAGGTGCCGGACGGGTCGAAGCACAGACCCTTGGTCGCGCCCGAAACCGTGGCGCAGCCCATTTCACCACCGGTCGATGTGGGCGGGCAGTCGGAGGCGTCCTCGCAGGTCGCCAAGCACTGGCCTTCAACCGGCTGGCATATGGCACCGGTCTCGTCCATGCATGAGTACAGGGGATCACCGACGCAGGTGCAGCCGGAACGGATCAGGGCGCAGTCCTCGTCGACCATGCACTGAACACACTGTTCAGCGCCGCCGACAACCGCGCATACCGGGAAGGAGTCCGAGCAGAGGCCATCGCACGGAACGACGCCCTCGCAGGTGCCGTCCGGGTTGCACACGCCGGTCGCGTCCTCGAAGCGCAGACAGTCATCGTCCTTGCAGCACTGCTTGCACTTGTTGTCATCGCACATGATGGTACCCGAGCCGCACGTGCTGATCTCGCAGGTGTGGGTGTCGGTCTTGCACATCTCATCCTCACCGCAGTCGTCGTTGTTGCGGCAGGCGACACAGCCACCGTCAAGCGGCCACGGGGTGGGATCCTGGCAGCCCTTGCAGCCGACTGTGGTCGGAACGCAGATCTCGACGCCCTTACCGTTGTCGTTGCAGGTGTAATTGACCGAGTCCGTGCAGGTGCTGTTGACGCACTCGGGCACGCACACGCCACTGGCTTCGCCGGCGGTTGCCTTGTAGCAGCGCAGACCGGCGGCGCAGTCGTAGTCGTACATGCACTGGAAGCATTCCTCCTGGCAATCCTTGCAACTGCCGCTGCTGAAGTCACAGCACTTGCCCTCATCGCAGGGGGTGTCGAAGGTGCAGGCCACGCAGTTGAACTGCACGGGCAGACACGACTTCGAGGTTCCCTGGGCGTAGCAGGTGTAGCCGGGCAGGCAGTTGCCGTCATTGTTGCAGTCGCGCAGGCAGTGCTTCTCGGAGCCGACCGGCTGGCAGGTGTAGCCGGTGCCGCAGTCGCTGGGGATCGTGCACGACTTGCAGTCGTTGATCTCGGTGATCGGCGGCAGTTCGGCGGGCACGTCCTGTTCAACGGCGGTGTCTTCGCGCGGAGTGTCACTGTCGATGATGTCTTCGACCACGTCAGCGGGATTCGAGTTATCGACACAAATTCCGTCCTGACAGGTCTGGGGCGCTTGACAGAGCTTGGTCACGTTGTCACACAGCGGGGCCGAGCAGAACTTCCATCCAGCGTCCTTGCCAACCAGTTCGCCGGCAACGCAGATCTCGCCGGTGGTGCAGTCACCCTTGCCGTTGCAGACGCGTTCGACGCAGACAAGATCTACGCCGCACACTTCGCCGGCTGGACACTCCTCACTGGTGGCACAGGTCTTGTCGGTTGCGCCACAACCGGCAATGACCAGGGCCGTAAAGGCACCAAGCGCGACCACAAAAGCGGTCTTTTTCATTTTTCCTTCTCCTGACAAGACTTGGATCAAAAAATCGCAAAGCCACGGCATTATAAGGGATCGGAATGGAATAGTTCAAGCGTCGCGTGCTTGTATGTGAAGAAATCGTAAACAGCTTGTAATCCTTGCTTTTTTGGTCATCCGTCATCACCGGCAAGCGACTCGGACAAGAAATCCTCACCCGATGACCGCCCTTGAAACAGGCGTCTAATCGGGACTTTACAAATCCGTTTGAACAGGCGCCGGTTGACTGGGAAGGTGCCCCGCCCGATAATCCCGCAGTACCGATGCCCGCCCCCGGGAGCCCATGGATGCAGAAGAGATTGATCGTAAAAGGAATGGACAGCCCCCGGCCGATCGGGATCGGAGTTGCGACGGGATTGTTGCTGATCGCCGCCTTGATGATACTGAACCGGCTGCTGGCGCCTGCGGATTCCGGACATCCAAGGACCGCGCCGGTATCCGTCCGACTCGAAAGCATCAAGGACATTCTGGAACCGGCTGAGCCGGTGGAGGATCTTTCCCTGAAGGGCAGGCCCCTTTCGAACGAGCGCCTGAACACCGTCTCGGTCAGGCTGCGTTCCGGCGAGCGTTCAGCCTCTGCACTGGCGCGGGCGGGAGCCCGACCGGAAAGCGCAAACGAGGCCCTGGCCGTGCTGGCCCGCATGGTCGAAATGCGCTCGCTGAAGGTCGGTCAGCAGTTCATCGTGGCGCTCAACGACCAGGGAATGGT
The DNA here is from genome assembly GCA_964573455.1 of uncultured Anaeromyxobacteraceae bacterium. Taxonomy (GTDB): domain Bacteria; phylum Myxococcota_A; class UBA9042; order DTJE01; family DTJE01; genus JAGOFO01. The sequence continues at coordinate 65,065 of CAZNJW010000003.1, forward strand.
CCGCTCGCTCAGATTCCCACTGGGAAGGCTGGATTACATCGAGGTGGCTCCCGACGCGGACGGTAGCTTTGCCGCCGAAAAGAAGCGTCTTCCTGTCGACGTGGAGATCGTCGAGGGCGCCTGCGGGATAAAAGGTACCCTGTACGAGTCCTTCAAGAACTGCGGGATGGACAGACAACTGGTTCCGGTCATCGTGGATCTGCTTGATTCCCAGGTGGACCTCTTCACCGAGATCCGCAAAGGCGACACGATCAGGCTGGTGGCGCGGCGCGAGAGCCTGAACGGAGAATTCGTGGGATACGGTCGCATCGAGGGGCTTCTTATCGAAGGCAAGATGGTGACCGCCGGCGTGTTCATGCGCGAGAACGCCGACGGCACCGTGTCGTATTTCGACTCCGGCGGTTACTCAATCGAACGGCCTTTCAGTCGAAACCCCATCAAGTACAACATCAAGACCGCCGGTTCCGCACTGAGGCGTCTGCATCCGATCCTGCACGCCTACACCCCGGGCAGGGCTGTTGACTACTCGGCCCCCCGGGGAACGCCGGTAGTAGCCGTCGGAGCGGGCAAGGTGGTCTTCAGCGGCAGGCGCGGCTCCGGCGGACGGACTGTGGTTATCGGACACGACAATGGACTGCAGACCTACTACGCGAGGCTTGATTCGATCAGAACCGGCTTGAGCGAAGGCGACGAAGTCCGAGCCGGCAGCGAGATCGGCACAGTAGGTGGCGACGACCGGATTCCTTACCTGCACTTCGCAGTGGCCCGGGACGGCAGGTTCGTGAATGCCCCGGTTCTGGCTGAACAGCGTGGCGTGCGGCTTGGCGACACAGATCTGAATGACTACCTGGCGTATGTGGGAAGGATGACGGGAAGACTGAAATCCCTGCCAGTGCGCGGCCTCGAGTCGGTCGTGCCGTGACAGAACGACCGGTTACCGATCCTTGATCTTCCAGTAAGCCCTGCACGCGGCCTTGTTGCCCTTCTTGCACGAGCCCTCGAACGACACCTTGGCCGCGGCGAAATCGCCCTTTTCCTTCTGAACGAGCCCCAGTCCGAATTCGGCCTTGGCAAAATCCGGGTCCCTGGTCAAAGCCATCTTGTAGTAGTTGATGGCGCCGTCGAGATCACCCTTCTTTCTAAGGATGTTTGCGGCCTTGAACGGCGGCTGCGCTTCTTTGGGGAACTTCTTGGTGGCCTTCTGGAACTCCGCAAGGCCTTCTTCCTGCTTGCCCTGACCGGCCAGAGCGGCCCCGAGACCGGTGTAAAGGTTCACGTCTTCCTTGTCCTTTTTCAGGGCGTCCCTGTAGGATTTCTCGGCCATGTCATAGATGTGAAGGCGCCGGCTGATCTCGGCGTGTCCCTTGATCGCCTGGATCGCGCCCTTGCCGAGCTTCATGGCCGTGTCGTACGACGCCAGCGCCTCGGGCAGGCGATTCAGTTCGTCGTAGGCGTACGCCAGGTTCAGATGATACTTGTAGACGCCCGGTTCGAAGGCCACCGCCTGCTGGAACTTGTCCAGGGCCAGTTCCATCTTTTTCGACCTGGCAAGGTCGACACCTTCCTGATAGAACTTTTCCGCGGTCGGTGACTGCGCGAACGCCGCGGACGCGGCCAACGTCGACGCCACCATCAAGGAAAGGACGAAACCCCTTAGACGCATGCTTCACACCTCCTGTTCCTGAAACGCCCTCGACAACCTGACCCGGGTCACCTCAAGTGCCTCGGGGATTATCTTCACATCGCCAATCACCGGCACGAAATTTGTGTCCCCGTTCCACCTGGGAACCACGTGCATGTGAATATGATCCTTCAGACCGGCACCCGCGGCCTGTCCCACGTTCATGCCGATATTGAAACCCTGTGGACCGTAGACCTTCTGGATTGCCATCATCGACCGCCGGACAAGACCCATCATTTCAAGACCTTCGTCCGGAGTCAAATCAAGTGGCGAAGCCACATGGCGGCAGGGCGCGACCATCACGTGGCCCGATACATAAGGATAG
>CAZNJW010000004.1:0-11684 GCA_964573455.1 uncultured Anaeromyxobacteraceae bacterium
CTCTTTTGAAGGCAGTAATCCTGGCAACCGGCAGGGAATTGCTGACCGGACGCGTTCGCGACACGAACTCCGGCTGGCTCTGCGAAGGACTGTTCAGACTCGGTGTCAGGGTGATTCGTGTGGTCACCGTCGACGATGACCCGGTCGACATGACCAGGGAGTTTTCAAGGGCGGTTCAGGACGGGGCTGATGTGATCATAACCACCGGTGGCCTGGGCCCGACTCCCGATGACATGACCATCCGATGCATCGCGGCCGCGGCGGGGGTTCCGGTCGCAAGATCCGACATGGCGTTCGGGTTGATCTCGGGGCGGTACGCGGACCTTGTGAAGAGCGGCAGGCTGGCGGATCCGTCCATCAACGAGGATCGCGCCCACATGGCCGACATGCCCCTGGGCGCCACTGTCATGCCAAATCGCGTTGGAACAGCGCCCGGGGCGGATTTTCTTGCCGGCGGCGTGAGGGTGTTCTGCCTGCCGGGGCCACCTCCAGAGATGACCGCCATGGCCTGTGAGTCGGTTCTACCCCAGATCGCAAGGATGGTACATGGCACGCTCGCGAGGCTCACGATTGAGCTTCCCGTGTTCGACGAGTCCCATGTCGCCAGCCTGATTCGCGGCCTGCTGGGCATCCATCCCGACGTGCACTTCAAGCCTGAGCCAGGCGTTTTCGACGGAAGACGTGTCATGCGTGTGCATCTGGAAACCGCGGCTGACTGCCATGAAAGCGCGGCACTGCGCCTTGAAAAGGCCGCGGCGGCGTTAAGAAAGGCAGCGGATCCTTCCTGGAAAGCCTGACCGCGCCGTGATCGCGGCGTCCGTGCAATTACGTTCACCGATTTCACCGAATCCGGCTAGAATTACGCCGTCGTGATCTTTTTGCGGGGTAACCATGAGTAATCTTGGCGTGAAGTACATGGGGCTTTCGTTGCGAAGCCCGATAGTTGCCGGCAGCTCCGGACTCTCGAAAGATGTTGACGGAGTCAAGCGCCTGGTTGACGCCGGCGTCGGGGCCGTGGTGCTGAAGTCGGTTTTCGAGGAACAGGTTTCCCACGATGTCAGGATGATGAACGGGCCGGATTCGACGGTTCCAGTGCATCCCGAAGCAGAGGCTTACATCAACTCCTACGGAACCGAGCACGCAGCCGACAAGTACCTGTCCCTGATAGAGAAAGCCCGCGTGGCCGTTGACGTACCCGTGATCGCCAGCCTGCATTGCGCCTCGGACGGTCAGTGGGTCGAATACGCACGCAAGGTTCGCGATGCCGGTGCCTCGGCACTGGAACTGAACGTATTCATTCCGCCCCACGATCCGGATGTGAACGGGATCCAGCTTGAGTCTGTGTATCTGAATATCGCCAGAAGGGTCAAGGCTGCCGTGGATCTGCCAATCGCCATGAAGGTCGGCTGGCATTTCTCGGCGATGGCGCGTTTTCTGACCGAGTTGTCCGAACACGTTGATTCGCTGGTTCTTTTCAACCGGTTCTACCGGATGACGATCGACGTGGAGGGGATGCGACTGATGCACGCGATTCCCTTCAGCGAGCCGCGCGAGCACGAGATCCCGATGCGCTGGATTTCTGTCATGAACGGTGTCGCTCGATGCGACCTTGCCGCATCAACGGGCGTGCACGACTGGCAGACGGCGGTGCGCATGATGCTGGTCGGCGCGTCAGCGGTTCAGGTCTGCTCGGTTCTTTACCGGGAGGGCCCCGGCTCGGTGACCTCGATCAACGCCGGCATCGCCGATTGGATGGATCGTCACGGATATGATGACATCGAGCAGTTCCGCGGCAGTATGTCCAGACGAGTGCTGAAAAGACCACCCCAGTTCGACCGCGTACAGTTCATGAAGTTCTCGGTCGGAGGCCCCGACTCCGATATCGACTGATTGCTCGTCAAATTCTGCAGGAATCAGCACGGGCGAATGCCATTTGAACGTCTGTGACGGGGATCCGGGTGAATCAGAACAGGTAGGAAATACCGAACTGGAAGCCGCCGTGGCCGCCGACCCAGGCGCCGCCGCCACCACCGGTGACAACGACCGGACCGAACTCGACGTTCGCGTGGATGTTCAGGTTCGGAATGACGTTGTATTCAAACCCGGCGTTGAAAAGCATCGGGATGGAAGCCCATGCGCCCGGGTAAGCACCGACGCGGATCGGCATGCGGAAGCCCGCGATGACCGCGATGCGCGGGTTATCCCAGCGGTAGCTGTACTTCAGTTCCGGACCGCCGATCTGGATGCCCATGTCGAAGCCCCAGAGGTAGTCCATGAAGATACCGAGGTCGGCGCCGAGGGAGATCGCATGCGGGCCCTGCTGCCAGACCTGACCCTTGAGCTGAACGCCAAGTGTGTTTCCAAAGGTTCCGCCCCACGCGCCGTAACCAAGGTAATCAAAGGTCAGGAACGGGGTGATCTCGAACTTGGGCGTGATCGGGACATGAACGCCCAGATCCAGCGACGGGAAACCGACACGGGCCTCGAAAGCGTAGGTTCCGGCGGGAAGAATCTCCGCGCCTTGTGTCAGCCAGCCCGCGCCACCACTGCTGGGCGGCGGAACGTCCTGAGCCGACGCGACCGAAGCAGAGCCGACGATCGCGACTGCGGCGAATACTGCGAGAACCGACTGGAATCTTGACCTAAAATTCATCCTTTTATCCTCCACAAGTGATTCCGAATCACCACGGCCGCGACGCGGACGGCGGCGCGGGTTTTGGCGGGTGTCCGGCCCATATTATAACCAGAGCAATCAAATTGCCAAGAGCGGTTAGTCTGACCATATTGTCCGTATTGAATTGGGCCGCTTTTTGCTAAAATTGTCCGCCGACAGGTTGCCGACATGCCCGTCGAATCGGGAATTCGATCACTCACAGCAGGTGTTCACGATGCGCATCCTTGGAATCTTCGTTTTGACAATGGCGCTTGGATTGTACGCATGCGGCGGCTCAGGCGATGGCGGGGATGCATTCGAAGACCTCGGAGTTCTTGACGGCTTGGCTCAGGACGCGCCGTCGGATTCCAGCGACGTCGCGGGCGAAGTTCATGGCGATGTCAACGTGGATGACGATGGGAGCGGACGCGACGAGTCTGGTTCGGAGATCGTGGGGGATTCGGTGGTTGGCCCCGATTCCGGCGGTGACGTTCCGCCCGACGCTGACGATACCGGTTCGCAGCAGTGTTTCGACCCCGACGGCGATGGCTACGGAACCGGCGCTGGATGCCTCGGGACCGATTGCGATGAAAGCAGCGCGGCCTGCAATACAAACTGCACGACCGACTCCGATCGTGACGGGGTTGTGAATTGTCGCGATCTCTGTCCGGACGATGCCAGGAAAAGCGAACCCGGCGCCTGCGGTTGCGGCGCGTCAGATTTCGATACCGACACCGACGGCCTGGCCGATTGTGTAGACGGTTGTCCGTTCAATGCCAACAAGACGGTTCCTGGTGTCTGCGGGTGTGATCTGCCCGACGTCGACAATGACGACGACGGCAGGATGGACTGCTTTGACGAGTGTCCGGCAGATCCCGACAAGACATCCGCCGGAGTTTGCGGCTGCGGTGAGGAAGATGTCGACGGCGACGACGATCGCGTGCCCGACTGCCTTGATTCGTGTCCGGCAGATCCCGACAAAACAAATCCAGGTGCCTGCGGGTGCGGTGAACCGGACCTGGATCCCGACTCCGATGGAAAGCCGAATTGTGTCGATACCTGTCCGGAAGACCCCTCAAAGGTGTGGCCTGGATTCTGCGGCTGCCTGGTGCCAGAGACGGACACCGACCATGACACGACTCCAGACTGCATAGATCTCTGCCCAAATGATTCACGCAAGGTCAAACCAGGAATCTGTGGCTGCGGGCAGTACGACTCGGATCGAGACAACGACGGGTGGGCCGATTGCGTTGATACCTGCCCGAACGATCCGTTCAAGAAGGTTCCCGGCGTCTGTGGGTGCGGAATTTCCGATGTTGACGCCGACCAGGACGGTACCCCGAACTGCACCGATTCCTGTCCGTTCGACGCGGCGAAAACGCAGCCCGGTGAATGTGGGTGCGGCGTCGCCGACGGTGACTCGGACGACGACGGCGTTCAGGACTGTTTCGACGAATGTCCGATGGATCCACAGAAGACCTCGACCGGATTTTGCGGTTGCGGAGAAGGCGAAACCGACACCGACAGGGACAGGGTTCCCGACTGCGTCGACGAGTGCCCGACCGATCCCGACAAGGTCGAGGAGGGAGCCTGCGGATGTTTCGATTCCGACGTCGATACCGATTCTGACGGTCTCGAGGACTGCTTTGATCTGTGCCCGACAAATCCTGACAAGGTTATCGCGGGGGTCTGCGGGTGTGAACTACCCGATGCCGACACCGATTCCGACGGGGCGATGGATTGCTCCGAAACATGCCCTCTGGACGCGACCAAGACGGCTCCCGGTGTCTGCGGTTGTGGTGTTTCCGAGAACGATCGGGATCTTGACGCAGTTCCCGATTGCGTGGACGAGTGTCCGCTGGATCCCGACAAATCCCAGGTCGGCGCGTGCGGCTGCTGGGTCGCCGAAGGTGACGCGGACGGCGATGGCACACCGGACTGTTACGACGAGTGCCCGACAGATCCGGACAAGCAGGTGGCAGGACCGTGCGGTTGTTTCGAAGTAGAGGTGGACACTGACCACGACGGCACTCCGGACTGTGTTGACGAGTGCCCGGTCAATCCTTCAAAACACCTGGCGGGCTTCTGCGGGTGCAGCATCAGCGAGTCGGATCCCGACCACGATGGATGGCCGACCTGTGTCGACGGTTGCCCGGACAGTCCAATCAAGCTGGAGCCTGGTTTCTGCGGCTGTTATGTCGACGACATAGATTCCGATCTTGATGGCGCGCCGGATTGCGTGGATCTGTGCCCCAGCGACCCTTCGAAGAGCGATCCGCTTTTCTGCGGCTGTGGCGAAGAGGAAAACGACACTGATGGCGATGGCAATCCAGACTGCGTCGATGTTTGTCCGTTTGATCCATTCAAGATTACGAATGGGTACTGCGGTTGCGGTGTCGAGGATCGTGATTCCGACAACGATTTCAGGTTGGACTGTGTGGATGGGTGTCCCCTCGACCCGTTGAAGATTGAACCTGGTGCTTGCGGTTGCGGCAAGGCGGACTCCGGCGATACCGACGGCGATGGCACGGCCGACTGCGTTGACGAGTGCCCCCAGGACCCCGAGAAGGTTGATCCGGGATTCTGCGGCTGCGGAAATCTGGAAACCGACCTCGATACCGACGGCGTGCCGGACTGTGTCGACAACTGCTTGAATCTTATCAATCCCTTGCAGACGGATGCCGACGGCGACGGGATCGGTGACGATTGTGACAACTGCGACCTGTTTCCGTCGACCGACCAGACGGACTTCGATAACGACGGCTTCGGCGATGTTTGCGATGTTTGTCCCATGCTGCCGAATCCGGGACAGGAAGATCGGGACAACGACATGGCCGGCGATCTGTGCGACAACTGCGTGAATCTGCCAAACGTGTTCCAGACCGACAGTGATTCCGATGGGCTGGGAAATGAATGTGACAACTGTCCCAGCGTCTCAAATATCACTCAGAACGACGCGGATTCGGATGGCATCGGCGATGAATGCGACAACTGCGTCGCCTTGTCGAATGCGGATCAGGATGACAACGATGGAGATCGCGTGGGCACGGCTTGCGACAACTGTCCGGCGCTCTTTAACCAGGAGCAGGAGGATGATGACTCCGACGGACGCGGTACCGGCTGCGACAACTGCCCGACCGTTTTGAACTCGGATCAGCTTGACTCCGATGGCGACGGCTTCGGCAATTCCTGCGACAACTGTCCGTTCGTGGTAAACGCCGCACAGGTGGACTCGGACGGGGACCTGGTCGGTAACGCCTGCGACAACTGTCCGGCTGTCGCGAACAACAATCAGGCCGATGCGGACAATGATGGAATCGGCAACGTTTGTGACCCCGACTATGCCGGGTGAAATGCGGAAGTGGTTTAATTCCAAGGAAGGTTGCGAAATGAAGAAACTGTTGCTGATCCCGATCGTTGCGTTGGTGGCCGTCGTTGCGGGGTGCGCCGCTCCTCAGGTTTCCCTGAAGGATTTCGATCAGTCGACGTTGACGCTGCCCAAGCTGAACAAATCGATGGATCGGGTGCATGACGAGATTGCCGCGAAAAACGACGGCATGCTTTATGTCGGTGCGGCCGAGGTCGACATCACCACGGATTATGCGCGCCAGAACGGGATCTTCCTGGGCGGGTTCGACCTCGGACGCAGGAATACGGGCGTCCGCGACCCGATTTACGCGCACGCGATCTTCATGGACGATGGCAAGCAGCCTTGGGTCATCGTCACGATCGACACAATCGGCTACATGAATGATGAGGTCGTAGCGGTCAGAAATCTTGCTACCGACAAGCATCATGATCGCATCGTGGTGGCGTCGATCCACAACCATGTCGGTCCGGACACGGTGGGTTACTGGGGACCGGCCGGCGGTGGGTTGATCCCCAATCGCACGGGCGTCACGCCGGAGTACCAGATAACGCTGCGGCATCTGATTGCCCAGGCGATAGATCAGGCTGCCGAAAACGCCAGGCCCGCCAGGCTGCGTTTCGCCACAGTGGATGTTGACCCCGCGCTTTCGTTGAACATTCACAATAACATCCGTGATCAGAAGGATAACGTGGCGCGGCTGATGATGGCCGAGGACCTGTCTGGCAAGCCGATCGCCGTGCTCGCCAACTGGGGCTGCCACGTCGAGGCGATGTGGAACGATACCGAGCTGTCCGCTGACTGGGCCGGTGTGTTCTACCAGCGAATTCGCGATGAGTTCGGTGCGGTTCCCATGCTTGTCGAGGGCGCGCTGGGTGGGTTGGTCACGATTAACCCCGGTGACCAGAAGATGGCGCTCGAAAAGGAGATCATGGCCGTCTTTCTGAAGCACATGTCCCTGGACGAGATGATCGCGTTGACCGCGCATATCGGCAATTCTTTCGCTGATCACGTGATAAGGGGGCTGAAGGGGGCCGAAGCGTCGTATGGTCCAACCGGATTGACGATGACCTCCGTCAGCCGTCAGTTCCATGTGGCCGTGCGTAACTTCGTGTTTGAGTACTTCCATAACCGTGGAATTTTTGAACGCAACATGAAGTATTTGAACGACGTGCCGTATATGACGTCTGACGTGTCGATCATGCGCCTGACGAAGGGGGGCGAGATCGTGGCCGACTTTACCACATGGCCGGGTGAACCTGCTCCCACGCTGGTTGCCGACCTCGACGCCGGCAGCCCGGCGGCGTTCAAGTTCACCGTGGCGCTTGGCAATGACGAGACCGGGTACTACGTCCGGGAAGCGGATTGGAATAACGTCGAGTACGGTTACGAGCGCACGATGTCTCTGGGCAGGCACGCGGTCGGTGTGGTGCTGGATCAGATTCGGAAGCTGCGTGAGGCTCTCGCGAAGTAGGTCAGTTCAGTATCTGCCTTTCCCCTCGTCTGTCGGGCGGTCCGACGATTCCCCTTTTCTCAAGGATCTCCATTATGCGCGCGGCTCGGTTGTAACCAATTCTCAACCTGCGCTGGACGAAGGAGATGCTGGCGCGGCCGCTCTCCCTTACAATCTGGATGGCCTCCTCAGTGTACTCGTCATCCTCGGACTCGTCGGGCGTGCCTTCGTCATCCGTCGTCTGAATGATCTCCATGCGGTAGTCCGGAGTGCCCTGGGCTTTGAGATGAGCCACGAAGCGGACTACCTCGTCGTCGGAAACGAAAGATCCGTGGACTCGTTCGAGCGAGGCGGTGCCTGGTTTCAGGAACAGCATGTCGCCATAACCGAGCAGGGACTCGCCGCCGCGTTGATCCAGGATGATTCTGGAGTCGATGGCGCTGGACACCCGGAAGGCCATCCTTGCCGGGAAGTTCGCCTTGATGAGGCCGGTGATGACTTCCTTGGAGGGACGCTGGGTTGCCATGATCAGATGGATTCCTGCCGCTCGTGCCTTCTGAGCCAGTCTTGCCACGGCAGTCTCGACGTCCTTTGACGCGACCATCATGAGATCAGCGAATTCATCCAGAACAATAACGATGTTGGGCAGTTTGACCAGATCCTCGTCTTCAAAATCGTCCGGGTTCGGCGCGAAGCCGTTATCGAACTCATCCTCGGAGTCGAAAGTCCCAACGCCGGCTTTGACGCGCGCGATCTTCTCGACACGCTGGTTGAACGTCGATATGTTCCTGGCGCTGACCCGGGCCAGCAGGGAGTAGCGCCTTTCCATTTCGTCGACGGCCCAGCGGAGCGCCGCGGCAGCATGCTTGGGGTCGTAGACGACCGGCAGAAGCAGGTGCGGAATGTCTTCGTAGACCTGCAGCTCAACGACCTTGGGATCGACCAGGATGATGCGAACCTCCTCGGGACTGGCGTTCCTGAGCAGGCTCAGGATGAAGGCGTTGACCGCGACGCTCTTTCCCGAACCGGTGGCGCCCGCGATCAGCAGGTGTGGCATCCGGCCCAGATCAGTGACCACGGGATTGCCGAAGATGTCCTTTCCGAGCGCGATCGTCAGTTTGCTGCGGGACTTTGTGAACTCCTCGGAGGCGAGGATCTCGCGCAGATAGACAGTTTCGCGGATCTTGTTGGGAACCTCGATGCCGACAACGCCGCGACCGGGGATTGGCGCCACGATTCTTATGCTGACCGCCTCGAGTGCCATCGTCAGGTCATCCGCCAGATTGGCGATCTGGCTGATTTTGACGCCGGCCGCGGGAAGGAACTCGTACATCGTGACCACCGGGCCAGGATGGATTTCCCGGACTTTCCCCTGGACTTTGTAGTCCAGAAGCTTGTTTTCGAGACGCTCGGCGTTTCTGTTCAGCCATTCGCGGTCGAGTGCCTGATGTTCCGGCTCGCGGTAGTCAAGAAGCGACAACGGCGGTGGTTCCCAAGGCCCTTTGACCACGCCGGGAAGCATCTGATCTTCGTGTATGTTTGCCTTGTTCCGACGGTTGACCACAATCTTGGGGGCAGAGTTGCCTGGTTCGTCGCCGACGGCAGGAACGAGGTCGTCGGGCTTGTCGCCATCGGTTTCGGATTTGGATGAACGCCTGGTGACGATTATCGGGGGTGAGTCATCGCGGCCGGTTTCATTCTCGCAACAGGCCTGTTTGTCTACCCTGGTATCACTTGAGCCGTCCTCGAGCGATGACGGAACCGGAACGACATCGGGTGCGGCGGCCCAATCAGGTTCTTCAAGTTCCATATCATCATTGCGCCTGACTGACGGTCGGATTTCGATAGTTGGGGGAAGCGGGGTGAGGTCGGACGGAAGGATCTCGGATACATGTTCGCCCGGCTCGGGCCGGTCGCGGGCCGCCTGCTCACGGCGCTGTCTGCGCAGCTCCGCGCGGTTCCGCGATGCGTTCGAGATGCGGATCCTGATCGAGCCCGCGAGTGAGGAGATGCCTCTTCCAAGCGCCCTGAGCGCGGCGCGAAGCGTGAATCCGGAGAGGTACAGGATTGACAGAACCAGCGCTATGGCTGCAATGATCACCGTGCCGGTATTCAGCAGCGGATAGAGAAGCTGGCCGATCTCGCCTATCAGTCCGCCCCACTTGAATTCGTTCGCCATCAGGTTTTTGCCGGTCGCCAGGTTGATGAGTATCGCCGAACTGACCAGGGCGACGGCGGGGGCCACCGCGTTCACGATTCCAAACAGTGGAGGTCGTCTGATGATTGCCTTGACTCCGACATACATCATGCCGATGGCGAGAACCCAGGACAGGACTCCGAACAAAGTGAAAAACATCGCTGCCAGTTTGACGCCAAAGGCCCCCATCCAGTTTCCGATCTGTCCGTCACCGGCTGGAAGATCAAGGTCGTGCACGTCGAACGAGGCAATGGAGAGCAGGATGAAGAGACCCGTCAGCGTCAGAGCCATGCCGTGGATCCCGATCTCCCTGAGCGCCGCCTTCTGAATCTGTCTAGCGTCCTTTTCCTTCGTCGCGACGCGCTTGTTTCCCGACATCTCAACCATATCCAGTCAGAGCAATCGGAATCAAGACTATCATTGCCTCGCGCGCGTTGCCAAAATGACGGCTGCATCTTTGTGCAAACGTCGGCAAAGGAAAAAGGCGGGGGAAACGAAACGTACCCGACATCTTGATTTGGAGCTATCCTATCTGATACCTTGAGCCGGCGGTTTCCGGCCTGGATTGGAGTTCCGATGGATCTGCTGTGTCTTAACTGTGGCGGGCAGTTCGAAGTGGACCCGAGCGTCGTTGGCTCGGATGGCGCGACAGTGAAGTGCGTTCACTGCGGCCTCGAGCAGTCCCTTTATGTCAGGCGCGGGACTGCGGGGGCAACGGAGTCGGGCGAGTTCCGTATGTCATTGAACCTGATTGCGTCGGCAGACAAAATGGTTGCCGGGGAAGCTACGCCAAAGCCTGTGGCCCGTGAGACGGCCAGCGCCTTCAGAAAGCCGATGAGTTCATCATGGGTCGAGAAAATGTCTTCGGATTCGCCTCAGGGCGGCGATGGTCCGCAGGCGGTGCCCGATGCCGTGCCGGATGTTCCCGGGGGCGATACGATCGATCCCGAGTCGTTTTTCGTGCCGGATCTGGCTGCTTCGATACCCGGTATCGCCACTGCGGAGGCCGGACTGTCGGGGCCTTTTGTTGTCAGATCGCCAGCAGCCCTTGTGCTGGAGTTTCCGGATTTTCAGGTGCTTGAGGAGTGGGCCAGATCCATCGAAAAGCCCGAGAAGTATTCGGTTCAGGATCAATCGGGAGCCGAGTTCACTCTGTCTGATTTTCTGCGGGACAGGAAACCAGGGCCGTCCAGGGCTGGTGCGATCAGGAACGCCATGAGGGCCGCCGGAATCGAGGCCGGTGGCGAGTCAAACAGTTTTTCGGGTCAGTTGCGTCAGGCCGAGTCGAGGGGCCAGGGCGGGACAGGCGGTGATTCCAGTGTCTCCAGACAGTTTCAGTTCAAGATCGAGGAGACCAGGAAGCGCAGCCCCCGCAGGGTGGTTCTGACCGTTGTCATGGCGATTGCGGTTGTCGGGATCATACTTGGCGCACTGTTTCTACTTGAGGTCATCTAGCGATGCTGCCTGATGTTGTCTATATCAAGACTCCGGACGGTGTGATAGTCCGGTTTGCGGATCGAAAGGCACTTAGAAACTGGCTGCAGGATGGCCGCATACCTGTCGAAAGGGACGCGCAGGGAAATATTGTTTCTCTGGCGCTCTGGCTGGATTCTGACAATGTCTGGAAGTCACTGAGTATTCTTCTTGAGAAGCTTGGGATCAGTCTTGATCCTTCGGTCGGCGTCGACCCACGCATTGCCGCTTTTCCAGATGCGAATGACGATTACTTCCGAAAGTCATTCGGCCCCGCGGCGCAGCGGCATTCCACTACGGGCGAGTTTGGTGCGGTGGATGTTCCGCAGCAGGCTTCGGAACCTCGTGTCGGCAGAACAACGGACGAGATGGCTGCCTTCGACGCAGCACCTGTGCCGACTCCGGTGCCCGCTCCAGGTCAGGAACCACGACCTGCTCCGGTTACGGCTCCCATACCAGTCCTGGTGCCCGAGTCCGACCCTATGACCACTCCGGCTCCTGTCCCCGCTGTCGTCCCCGAACCGGACTCTGAACCGGACTC
>CAZNJW010000004.1:11784-20924 GCA_964573455.1 uncultured Anaeromyxobacteraceae bacterium
CCACTCCGGCTCCTGTCCCCGCTGTCGTCCCCGAACCGGACTCTGAACCGGACTCCGAACCCGACTCCGACGTGAACGCCGGTGCCGGTGGAGGCATCAGATTTGAGACCGCGCCTGCGTCCGTTTCACCCGTTCTCAGCGTGCGGCGGAAGCCGGCGATCGAGGATGTTACTGACGAAGATGAAGACCCTGAGATGATCAGGGTTGCCCGGGGTAACTCGAAGGCGCTCAGGGTGCTCATTGTCATGCTTGTCCTTGCCATACTTGGTGCATCTGCATGGTTGGCATGGCCGTATCTTTCGACAACGGGCCTTTTCAAGGGGCAGACCCTGGCGGTTCAAGGTGACGACGGTTCCAAGGGTGCAGAAAAGAATGCCGTCGGTGCGACCGGGGCTGTGACCGATACCGGCATGAAGTCCGGCAGGGACGTGGTCGAAGACCATGGCGGCGCGGTAAACGATGCGGTCGCTGCCGGGGGCGCGGTTGATTCCAGCGCCACGGCAGATGTGCCGGGAACCGACGTTCCGGCTGGCGATGCAATCGTGAAGGCGGATGCCCGGATTGTTCCCGGTGAGAAACTGGACGCCCCGGTACCTCCATCCCGGCCTGCTGAGCAGTCCCCCAGGCCTCTCGGAAGTACATCCGCTGCAGCTCCTGTGCCGGAACCCGCTGCGAAGCAGGCGGTGCCGGTGGTTAAGAAGGCAGAACAGCCCGCTCCCGCACCGGTCGTGAAGAAGGCCCCCCAGCCGGCGCCCTACGTGGATACTCCCGTGGCGGCTGGCGACTTCAATGGACACATGAAGGCTGGCGACAAGGCGCTGTCTCGTGATCCCGAGGTCGCGCTGGCCCACTATTCTCTAGCTCATCAGTTGAAACCCGGCAATCCGCTGCCTCTGCACAAAATGGGTGAGGCCTGCTTCAAGCTCAGGCGTTACGAGGAGGCCAAAACCCATTACCAGCGAGCGCTCGGTCTGGTATCTTCGTATGGCCCGGCGATGATCGGCCTCGCGCGTGTCGCGAAGGCAAGGGGGATCGCCGACGAGGCTCGTCGTTACTACCAGATGTATCTGGATGTGAACCCCAGCGGCACCCAGGCGAAAGAGGCCAGACAGTATCTAGGGATTCAGTGAATTCCAGCGTCGTTGAAGGGGGGGCTGTGATGGATACAGATTCCAGTGCAACCGAGCCCCGCATTATTGAGTACATCCATCCAGACCCCGAATCAGGCCCCGTAACCGGCAGAATCGTATCTGCCTGTCGTGATTCCAGTGTCGCGCTTCAGATGGTCGTGCCGCAGGCGTCGTCGCTCGTTCTCGTGGCAGATGCCCGGGTGCTCGGGCTTCACGCGGCGTGGGTGAATCGATTGACCGAAGGGCTTCTTATTCCCACGCACGTGATCCCGTTCGAGCCCGGTGAGACATCCAAGTCGCTTTGCGAAGTGGAACGTGTGCTTTCCACGATGGCTGCCAGCCATGTCGATCGTGACTGCGTGGTGGCAGGTCTGGGTGGTGGCGTTGCGACGGATATGGCTGGGATGGTGGCGGCCCTCTGGATGAGGGGGGTGCGGCTGATCCAGATACCGACGTCGTTGCTGGCGATGGCCGACGCGGCCGTGGGCGGAAAGTGTGCCGTCAATACCGTCGCGGGACGTAACCTGGCAGGTTGTATGAAGTTCCCTGATTACATCCTGATTGACGGTCGTTTCCTGTACACGCTTCCCGAGGCCGAGTTAAGGGGCGGCCTGGTCGAGATACTGAAGACCGGTGTGCTGGCCGAGGCGAAGCTGCTGGACATGCTTGCACAGACCGGTGGGCGGCCCTCGCATCAGCAGGTTCTCGAGATGGCGATTCTGGCAGCCGGCGTGAAGTCGGGCATCGTTGAAAGGGATCCTTTCGATCGCGGAGTCAGGAGCATACTGAATTTCGGGCATACTGTCGGGCATGCGATCGAGTCCGCGACGGGATATACGATAAGTCATGGGCTTGCTGTGGCGGCCGGGATGAGGATCGAGTCCGCGGTGGGTGTCGCGATGGGGTTGTGGGACTCCGAAAGCCGGGGGCGCCTGGTGTCGTTGATGGATCTGATTGGTGTCGATTCGACTGTAAGGGTTGATTTTGATTCTGTGTTGCCTTTCATGATGCTTGACAAGAAGAACTCGGGTGGACGCATACGGCTTTCGATTCCTGCCGGCGGACTTGGCGGCCCGGTTCCAGACAGATACTCACCGGTGTCGGTTCCGGCACGACTAATCAGGGATTGCTGGAATGGCTGAAGTCCCGCCCGGCATTCTAGTCTGCGTTTCCGGCGGCTTCGGCAGCGTCGACAGGCTGCGGACTTTTCTTGAATCAAACCCCGAGG
Organism: uncultured Anaeromyxobacteraceae bacterium; assembly: GCA_964573455.1. Taxonomy (GTDB): domain Bacteria; phylum Myxococcota_A; class UBA9042; order DTJE01; family DTJE01; genus JAGOFO01. The sequence continues at coordinate 14,143 of CAZNJW010000004.1, forward strand.
TGGCATCCGGCAGTCGATGGATGCTGGAGATTCGGCTGGATCTGTTTGACGGACCGATTGAGCCGGTTCTGGATATCGTCTCCCAACTGGGTGACAAGGCAGTTGTTTCGTGTCGTTCGAGGCGGGATGGCGGCAGATTCGCCGGTTCCGAGAGCGAGCGTGTGGCGCTGCTGGCCAGGGCAGCTTCATCCGGCGCAGGCTTTGTCGATGTGGAATTGTCGACCTGGCAGAAGGGTGGAGGAGACCAGATTCGACGGGCTTGTTCAGGGAACACCCGGGTGATGTTGTCGGTACACGAGACAGTGGCATCAGGTTACTTCGCCGATCACGCGGCCAGACTGAATGCGAGCGGTGTCGACGCGGTCAAGCTGGCTGGAACGGTTCGAAACGCCGCTGATCTGATTGCCCTGGCACGGGCTGGGCGCTCTCTGAAAGCCCCATTCACGAGCGTTGTCGGCATGGGCCCGGCGGCTGCCCTTACCAGGATGAGGCCATCGGCTTTCGGGGGCCGGATGACCTACGCGTCCGCAGGTCTCGGACTTGCGACCGCCGATGGTCAGCCGGATTTCGCCCGGTTGAAATCCTGGAGGGTGTTCGAGTCGGATCTGCTTCTTCCCGTGGCCCTCGTTGGCGGTGAACAGATCTCAGCGTCTCCGGGGCCTGATATTCTGAACCGGGTGTTTGCCCAGCGTTCAATCCCCATGCAGTACTTTCCACTGCCGGCAGTCGACTGGGAACAGATTGTCGATGCGATCGGCATTTTTGGAATCAGGAAGCTGGCCGTCACGATGCCGTTCAAGTTCAAGCCGGCAAAACACTGGCCGGACGCCTTGATGGCCCCGGAGGTCAGGCGAACCGGGGTGACCAATACGGTCATAATCGGCACGGACGGACGCGTGAGTCTGTCCAACACCGATTCTGTCGGGGCTGCCGAGCTGTTCGACCGCCTGGGCGGTGTAGCCGGGATGGAAATGTTGATTCTGGGCGGAGGCGCGACGTCACGCAGCATCTCATCGGCGGCGCTCCAGGCAGGGGCGGCGGTGACGGTGTCCGCCAGAAATTTTGCGGTTGTATCGAAATCCTGGCCCGAGTCGTTGAAAGATGTCCGGTTCAAGGGGTGGGAAAGGCGCTCGGAAGGTTTTCATGACGTGGTGATCAACACCACCCCGCTGGGCGCTGATCGGGTCTCTTCGGCTGCGTTGCTGCCAGCCGTCAATGCCGGTGTGGCGGCGATTGACGTTGTTGTACCGGGACGCGAGCCGACAGGTCTGATTCTCTCGGCCGGTAAAGCCCGCATCAAGTTCGCGTCCGGTCTGGACTTCTGGTGTGCCCAGGCCGTTCCACAGATCAAGCTGTTGTGCGGAATCGATTTTCGGTATGAAGACCTGGCGCAAATCATGGAACAGACCGGTCATCCATGCACCGGAATGATGGCCAAATACGACAGTACGTTGCCAGGTTCCTCTCTCGAACCGGTCAGACTGTCGGTCCCAGGATCCAAGAGTATCACCCAGAGATATCTTGTACTCGCTGCCACGGCACGGTACCCGTCCAGGATCACCAATCCATCCGGCAGCCGCGACTGCCGCGAGATGGAACGCGCGCTCAGCATGATGGGTGTCAGGTTTGGCAGGACTGCCGACTCGCTCGATGTGTATCCCGCGGATTTTCCTGGCGATTCCGGGAGGGCGATTCCGACCGGCGAGGGCGGGACGACGACCAGGTTTATTGCAGCCCTTGCCCTGCTGTGCGACTTTGAGATCAGACTGAAACCATCCGGTTCCATGCTGGAAAGACCGATGTCTCCGCTGTTTGAAGCCTTGACCGCCGCAGGTGTCGACGTCAAGAGCATCGACGGTGAGATCAGGTTGCGTCGCGTTTCGGAACCACCTGCTCTGGTTGATGTCGACTGTGGCAGTTCGAGCCAGTTCGCATCCGCGCTTCTGATGGCCGGCGCGTCGCTCGACAGCGGTATTTCCATCGCTGTAAGGGGTGGGATGGTATCTGGACCCTACCTCGAAATGACGGCATCGGCGATAAGGGAGTTCGGGGGCGAAGTCGTTGTTGAAGGCGATGTATGGCGCGCGAGGGGGTTGCGCCCAATCCAGGGATTGCGCGTGAACGTCGAGGGCGATGCCTCGCTGGCCGCGTTCTGGCAGGCGGCGGCGCTGATCCACGGGCGCAGGATCGACATCGCCAACATGCCCGGGGCGGCCGGGCGCCAGGGAACGGGACTTTCGACCGGCTCAGGACAGGGGACGGGACTTCAGGGAGATGCCTGCTATCCGGCGCTGTTTGCCAGGCTTCTCGAGCCTGGAAACGTCGAGCTGGATTTGACGGACACGCCGGATCTGTTGCCTCCTCTCGCATTGGTAGCCTTGTTCCGGGAAGCGGAAACCGTGTTTTCAGGAATCGCACATGCCAGGTTGAAGGAGTCGGACAGGCTTCACGTGCTGGCTCGTGAACTGGTAAAGGTCGGAGCCTTGATGGTCGAGGACGAGGATCGGCTGACTTTCAACCCCTCCAGGCTGAGGGGGCCGGCGAACCTTGACCCGGACGGCGATCACAGGATGGCCATGGCGTTCGGAATTTTGTCCCTGCGTGTGCCGGGACTGAAGATAATGGATCCCGAATGCGTGGATAAGTCGTATCCTGCGTTCTGGCAGGATCTAGAGATGGTCAGGAATTGAAGAATATCGATCCGATTGCAATTATCGGCATGCGCGGAGTGGGCAAGACAACGGTGGGCGCCGCGCTGGCCGCAAGACTTGGTGTAGGTTTCATAGATACCGACGTTGTCGTGGAGCGCCAGCTTGGCGCGGACATTCTTGACCTTTTCGCGCAAGGTCGTGAAGCGGAATTCCGCGAAGCCGAAGAAGCCGCCTGCATCGAGGCCATAAAGTCCGGCTGCGTCGTGGCGCTTGGTGGCGGTTCGGTCACGTCCGAGCGCGTGCGCCGGGTACTGTGGTCCGTCATGACAATATTTCTTGATGCCAGTGACCATCTAATTGCGTCCAGGCTGCAGGATGATTCGCGTCCATCGATTACAGGGCTGGCTCCGGCGCTTGAGGCGGCTGAGCTTTCCAGAATGCGTCGGCCCTGGTATCTCGATGTCAGTGATTTCGTTATTCATGTGGACGGCAAGTCGGTTGAACAGATTTGCGACGAAATCATCGGTTGCATGAAAGGTTTCGACCAGGAGGACTCCTGATCCAATGGGTGGGAGCTCGATCGGCAGCGCATTCAAGGTAGTGACCTTCGGTGAGTCCCATGGACCCGCGGTAGGCGCGGTGATCGAAGGTGTCCGACCCGGTCTTGTATTTAACGTCGAGATCGTCAGGCGCGAACTGGCACGGCGCAGGCCGGGCGTGAACGAACTGGTTTCGCCCAGGTTTGAGCTGGATGAACCCGAGATTTTGTCCGGTGTCTTCGAGGGGCGGACGACCGGCGCTCCGATATGCATAGTTATTAGAAATAGTGATGCTGTACCGTCAGAGTATGATGGTGTGAAGGATCTGTTCAGGCCTGGACACGGGGATTTCGGTTGGCTTGAAAAATACGGAGTCAGGGATCATCGCGGGGGTGGACGGCAGTCGGGCCGGGAGACGGTCGGGCGCGTCGCGGCCGGTGCGCTGGCCGGCGTCGTTCTGGCGCAGACCGGCACGGTAGTGCGGGGGCGGGTGATCGAAATCGCCGGCATCGAGGCGGCTCCTGTCGCTGTCGATGAAATTGACTGGGATGTTGTCGAGGCGAGTCCTGTCAGGTGTGCCGATCCCGTGGCCGGCGCGGCGATGGTTGAAGCGATTCGGAAAGCGGCTGGCGAGGGGGAGTCGGTTGGCGGCGTGGTCGAGGTCGTTGCGTCCGGCGTACCGGCTGGTCTGGGCGAACCTGTCTTTGGCAAGCTGGATGCTGAGATTGCCCGTGCGTTGATGTCTATCGGGGCGGTCAAGGGCGTCGAGATTGGCGAGGGCTTCCGGGCCGCACGGATGATCGGGTCGAAGATGGTCGATCAGATGGCGACCGGTGGGTGCGTTACAAACCATGCGGGCGGAATTCTGGCCGGAGTGTCGAACGGCATGCCGATAGTATGCAGGGTGGCCGTCAAACCGACTCCAACAGTGGCTTGTGAGTTGCGTACTGTCGACCTTGACGGCAGAGAGGTCTCGTTTAGAAGGGAAGGGCGATCGGATCCCTGTATATGTCCCAGGTTGGTTCCAGTCGCGGAATCGATGGTGTCTATCGTGCTTGCCGATGCCGTGATGTCGCAGGAAGCGGTACGCGGCGGTTGAAAACAGACACGGCGCTGTCCCATTCGGGCGCGGCTGCCTTGTCATCATCTGTAGTCAAGCAGAACAAGTCCGTTTTTCGACGTGAATTCAGCGGTCGCGACTGTGATGCCATGCGCATAGCCCAGGGCATGTCCGTCACGGACGGCGATCCGTCCTGTTCGCGGCAGTGATGACACAAACGACTGGAAAGCTGTCGATGGCGCCGGCACGTCGTGGAACGCGACCGGTGCGCTGAAATCAACGTAGGTGACCTCAGCGCCATCCACCTTTCCGTCAAGCACAACGAAGTCCCATCGGCTGGCTGTAAGAACGGGGCGAGCCAGCTTTGCCTTGATGCTGGCGGCTGTTCCAGGCAGGGCCGCGTCGAGCGCGTCAAGATAACGCCTGGCCAGGTCCAGGGATGCGGGGCAGTCTGGCTTGCACGGATAGTAGAATACCGGGCTGACCATGGGTGGAAGGAAATTGAGCTCCCACGGAATGGGAGTCGTCACATCGGGTAAACGTCCGAGCATGGCGCCCATGACGTGTGAATCATCCTGAATCGGGAGTGAGGCGAATGCGGCGGCACAACACTCCGGATACCCGAGGGCCTGTCCAATCTCGATAATGGTTTGCCGTCTGTCTGATGGAGAACCGCCATCAAACTCGCGATCTTCAAGTTCCATCAGTCGTTCGAGTCTGGATTTGTCGGCCGAGATGTATGCGCATCCGGTATGCTGATTCTGCTGAATGAACCAGCCGGCGTCGCGAAACTGACGCGAGCGGGCCATCAACATGTTGGCGTCGGGGCCTTCCTTTTTCGCAACGGTACGCAGTCCGGAGACAAGTCCGAACAACTCGATATCTTGAAGAAACGTTGTGTACAGGAGCGTGTCGGTGGCCGGAACCATTGCCGGAGATGCCGCCTTTCGTCTTCAGTCTGATTGTGCTGTGCTATTGATCTGTTCGCAAGACCTTTTTTGAAGATTTTGTAAAGTTTGTATCTTCGACCGGAAAATCACACGGAAAGGTGGGGGCAGGGTAGAATTCGGTGTGATGTTTCTGCGAGGCAGCGGCCGGAGTAATCATGGAACGCGGTCGGATTCTGTTCGTGGTGCCACCCATGCAGCTGGACGGCAACTACATCGACTACCCCTGGGCAGCAGACCTCGGAGCCTTGACCTGCGCCGCCCGTGCCGCCGCCGCCGGCTGGCATGTCGATGTCCTGGATTCCCTCGCCCAGCCTGCCTCCGGCTGGTCCGCCCCACTCACCCAGGTTAATTTTTCCGGGGCCGATTCTCCCGCCGATTTACCCACCCAGGTTGATTTTCGAGTGGCCGGGATCCCGTTCGATACCTTCGCCGAGATGGCGATCGAGATGGTTGACGAATGTCCCCCGAACCTGGTCGTCATTGTCAATCATCCTTTCCTGTGGGCCTCAAGGCGGATGGTTGCGCCCATCGTTTCACGGTTGGTCGACCGATTGGGAGATGTTCCGGTTGTTCTTGCTGATTGCGCGGTCGGTGGCATGCTCTATGTTGATCGGGATCCAGAATCACTTCTGTCTGCGTTCCCGGGCGTAAGCTCTGTAATTGGGTTCTCCGGTGAGTCCGTATTCGGTGACCCTGACACTCTGCTCTCGCGGATTCAGTCGGGCGAGAAATTCGTAGCTTCTCCCGCAGTGACTCCGCCCGGTATGCCGATGTGGGATGCCATCGATATCCGCAACCGCCACGCCTTCAACGTGCGTTTCGTCAACGATGGAGACAGGCTTGAGCAGTTCGGTGTTGGAGCCGGCTCATTGCCTGTGCTTGGCTCTTCGGGCTGTGTGTTTGACTGCGTATTCTGCACGTCCAATCCCGGTCGTGGAAACAGTGGGCCCGGCGCATACAGAGTAGTTCCTTTGCCAGAGCTTCAGGACCGTCTGTATCTGATGAAACGGGCGCATGGACTAAGACATGCCGTGTTTCTGGATGACGCGGCAAACCTGCGTGTGGATTTCGCTGACATGCTCAGGATGCTCAATGCCGAGGGGCTCAGATATGACTTCCCTAACGGTTTGCGGGCCGACCGTCTCGACAAGGAAACCATCGAACTGATGAAGGGACGGGTGACGACCCTGTCCGTTTCCTGTGAAACTGCTGATCCAGTTGCGCTGGCGGACAATGTTGGCAAACGTCTTGATCCCTCGTCGGTCGAGACAGCGGCTCGACTGGCCCGGGACGCCGGCGTGCCGATGATGGTTCATTTCATCATCGGTTTCCCGTGGGAAACGCTTTCCGACGTTCACGTTACCCTGGATTTCGCCCGCCGACTCTTCGAACAGTATGGCGCCATTCCTGCCGTTCAGTACGCCACTCCTGTCCGTGGCTCCCGGCTGTTTGATCTTGTCTGCCGACCTACCCAGGTTGATTATTCCGGGTCCGATTTTCCCACCCAGGTTGATTATTTGGGGTCCGATTCACCCACCCAGGTTGATTTTTCGGGGGCCGATTTGCCCACCCAGGTTGATTT
>CAZNJW010000004.1:20934-66194 GCA_964573455.1 uncultured Anaeromyxobacteraceae bacterium
CGGGGCAAAGGCGTCGTTTCAACATCGGCCTTCCTTTGTGCCGTCGGCCATGAAACCCGGGGAACTCGAGGCGGCGATGATCGCCTTCAGGCGCAGGATTGATGCCGCGGTGCCCTCGAAGGTGATAATCAACGTCACGTACGAGTGCATAAATTCATGTGAATTCTGTGCTATCTCAAACCGCGTGCGAAAATCGATACCGACGGATCGCATTTTCGAGATTCTGGACGAGCACCAAGCCAGGGGAATCCAGAACGTCGACTTTGACGGCGGAGAGCCACTGCTGCATCCGGGGATCCTGGAAGCCGTCAAGCACGCTGCCGAGACCGGCTATCATCAGATCAACGTCACATCGAATGGCCGGATGCTTGCCAGCCCCGACATGGCCAGAGCTTTGCTGAAAAGTGGTGTCACCAGTCTTCTGATCAGTCTGCATGGCGAGTCGCCTGAGGTTCATGACCTGATAACCGGCAAGCCGGGCAGCTTCGATGAAACGCTCGCTGGTATCGACAATGTTCTGTCATTTCGAAACCTTTTGGGTTCCGATGTCGATTTCGGCGTGAATGTGACGATCTGCCGTCACAACCTCGAGCACATCGAGTCTCTTGCACGTTTGATGGCAAGTCGTGGCGTTCCGAAGATGAACTTCCAGTTTTTGACTCCTTTTGGAGCGGCTGCCACCGATCTTCTGCCGGACCCTGTCGAGGCTGCTGCCCGCGTCCAGAAAGTCATCCGCGAACTTGGTGACCGGATGCGGATCTATGTGGTCAATGCCCAGATGTGTCTGTTCGCACCGGAGTACGAGAGTCATCTTCTGAACGACCTTCAGAAACTTGGGCGCACCATGGTGTTTGTATGGGAAGAGGAAGTTAATCTTTTCAAGTATCTGGCCGAGCGACGCGTCAGGGTGCCCAGGTGTGAGTCCTGCAGGCACTACCTGGTCTGCGACGGCTTCTACGAGTTTCCGAATGAAACCGGAGTGCCTGCTGATCGCGAGGTGCAGGATGGACGATAGTCCTCGAAAGGGTGTGGGTGCCTCGGGAATAGACTACTCGGACGTCATGGTCGACCTGATCATGGGATACGACTGCAACGTGAAGTGCGACTACTGTTCCGTCACGGATGCCATGCGGGGCATCAACATGTCGACAGCGGACGTGATCTCCGAACTCGCGGATGCCAGGGCAATGGGGATGCACAAGGTGGCGTTCGGCGGTGGAGAACCCACGATCAGAAAGGATCTGCTGCCCCTTGTCAGGTGGGCCAGGGAGAGGGGGTTCGACTGGGTCAAAGTCTCGTCGAACGGCCTGATGTACGCATATCCCGATTTTGTCAGGCGAGCCGTCGATTCCGGAGTGACCGACTTCCACATCTCCGTCATGGGGCATACACCGGAAATGTACCAGGCGACCATGGGCGATGCCCGCTGGTTTGACGTCGTCATGCGTGGCGTCGACAACCTGGTCGCCGCAGGTGTGTCTCCCGTTCTCGACATGATCGTCAAGCGCGACACCTACGAATCGCTGACCGAGACCGTGGGATTCTGGGCCGGGCGCGGCGTCACCACTTTTCCGCTTTGGCTGGTCTCTTTGACAGATCGAAACGCCGCCAATCCGGACAACCTGCCGCGAGTCAGCCAGATGTATCCTGAACTGGCGCGGGTGTTTGATTTCGCCTCACGCAACGGGCTGAAGGTGTATTCACGCCACATTCCCAGGTGCATGCTGCGCGGGTACGATGCTTTTGTTCACGACCTTCGCGAGGATCGGGTATACATCGTCACGCCGGGATCCCGTTTCTTCCTCTGGGAGTCCGACATCAGCGCCAACACCTACGCTCCAGCTTGCGAACGATGTCGCTTTGTCAGGGGCGAATGCCAGGGTGCGCGCAGGGACTACATTGCCCGATGGGGCGAAGACGAAATCGTCCCTTTCGAGGAGTGAAAGACAATGGCCGCGCCCAGACCTGAACTGGCCGTATCCAATTCGTTCGATTACCTGCCTGTCAGACCTCTGCCGGGGTTCAATCTAAACCCGGTGGACTGTTCGGCCAGATCTCACGGGCTTGCCTCAATCCAATCCAGCCGGGTGGTACTGGTGAATGCCGCCGGTCGAACCGAGCAGAATGCCGACGGAGGATGCTCCGAGGTCGGCCGGACGGTTCTGTGCAGAACCGACACGGGAGACTTCACCGATGATGAGTTGAGGACAATAGTCCATGATTGCGGTCAGTTATATCTGGATGTGTCTGGGAAGGCATCCATAGACGATTTCCAGACGGACGTCAGTCAGCTTGTACTCGCCGCGGAATGCAGGCGTTGTCCCGACTTTGCTCAATGCTGCTGTTGCTACGTTCCGGCTCCACACTCGTATTTCCTGGATGATGAGCGCTGGCTGGCAACGATGATGGCCTCTCTGAGAGGTCGTGTTCTGGACATCGGCCTTGGAAACGTGCCTTATCTGCGTTTTGCCGGTGACGCCATCCTTGAGTATCACGGGGTCGACCCGGATCCGGACGCCGGTGCCCATGTGGAAAAACACGTTCGGCTCCATAGTGTGGTGATTGAGGATTTCTCCGGTTTCGATGGGTATTTCGACCACATTCTTTCCCTGCGCAGCCTCAATCATTTTCTTGATGTCAAGGCGGCCCTTCAGGTCGTGTCGCGATGTCTCAGACCGGGCGGGACCGCAGTTTTCATCGAATCACTGGCGCTTCCCATGGTTCGCACCAGGTCCAAGGCTGCCTATAGCCACAGCGAGGCCCGCGGTGGCTTCCAGCATCTGCGAAACTGGTCGTCCGGTCATCTTGTCGATCTGGTGACCCGGCATTTTCAGACAGACTTCATTGTCGAGCACCATCGCCCGGTCGGCCCCGACACCTGTGATCAATGGATAGTCACCCTGCGGCGCACATGAACATCAAGCTGATCAGTGGAAGGACCATTCGGCGGTGCATGTTCCCGCACCGCTGCAGTCAGCCGTGTACTCTCCTTCGGGCGCCTTGGCGTCTGTGATCGGAACATCGTCGAAGTTGATGCAGCCGGTTCCGGTTCCAGTAATGAAATACATCTGAACCATGATGTCGAACGGGGCCTTTCCCGTGCAGTGGTATATCCATGCCTCGCTGTAGGCGAGCCGAACCGACAGTGGATCCTTGAGAACCTTCAGGAAGTATTCCTCGTCTATCGGCTTTGACGCCGCCTCGACCGTGCAGACAGCGTCCTCAATGTTAAAGGAGAGCGGCTCGGTCAGTTCGAGTGTGCCAACCGCATGGTAGTTTGTTTCGTCAATTCCATCGTCTTCAACAGTCAGCGACACCGTGGCCCGGGCCTTGAAAGTCTGTCCAGGCGCCGTCAGGTATGTGAAGCTGAAATCGACCGTGCCGGTCATGGCAGCGGCCTCTTCGTTGATCGTCACGTACGCGAACACGATCGTGTTGTCATCAAGGCGGGCACTGACCGCAACGGTGTTGGGGCTTGGTGCCGAGGCGGGCGCATGATAGGTTGCCTGCAGTCCAGAACCGGAGATGGTTCCCACCGTTGCATCGCCACCTTGAATCCCGTTCACCGACCATTCCGAGGCGGCCACCAGCGGAGCCAGATTGTCGGCGCAATCGTATCCCAGAGGTGCAAGCAGGTTATCAAGCAGATCCGGGCTTTCATAGCAGTGGCGGACGCCCAGACCAAGCGACTTGCCGACCTTCACCTCGGAGGTCATTGGCATCAGAACAGCCCCCTTGACCAGCGACCAGTCGCTTAAATGGTCGGTCTCAACCGTGACCGTCTTTGATTCCTCGTCATACGTGATTTCACCTGGAACCTGCCAGATGGAAGCCTCGTTCTGGAATGCGATCCGGAGACCCTGAATCGAAATATCCTGAATTTCCTGGTCAGCAACCTTGAATTCCAGTGTCGCCGGCGTCGAGAACTCCGTGTCGTCCGGGCTCAGACGGTAGGCGTGGCCTATGCCGGCAGGCGCGTAGTTCGTGACTGGATCGATTGAAACCTGTGTGTCTGACGCAAGCGCTCCTGCCGGAACTGTAAGGGTCAACCGTCCGTCAGACGACGTCAGCGAGCCTCCCTCCGAACCGATGGTCGCGGTCGCCACATCCTCACCCAGAACGTGTGTTCCCTGTTGCGTCACGGCGGGCAGATATTCGTTGGACAGTTCGTTGCCACATCCAGAAGCCAGCAGCATCAACGAGAGTGCGGTCGTTATCATCAGGATTCGTCTCATGGCGACCTCCTTTCGGGGTTCTGATTAGGCTTATCATGCCAGATCTGTAAGCCAAGAGATATCCCAGACCCAGTTGACAGGTGGCCCTGCTGTCGTTACATAGAGGGACTCTCGCGGCTTCGCGTCGGAGATCACTGTGATCAACAGACGGAATTTCATCAAGGTGGCGGTTGCGGGTGGTATGGTGACGTGTCTGCCTTCCGTTGGCGGGTGCGGCAGTATCGTTGGAGGCGTGGTGGAAAACAGAAATCCGGGACGGGCGCTGGTGGTCTGGTACAGTCAGACCGGCCACACTGCCAGGATTGGAAGGATCCTGGCGGATGTCTGGAGGCAGGCAGGGCTTCAGGTGGACGCCGATGATTATCGCAGGATTGAATTCGGGGCGGTTGGCAGCTACGACCTGGTGGCGATCGGTACCCCGGTCTTCTATATGGATGTGCCTGAAAACCTCCGGAAATGGATGACCCTGCTGCCGTCTTTGAAAGGCGTCGCGGTGGCGTCATTCGTTACGTTTGGAGGCCACGGAGATGGCCAGCGCCGAACCTCGGCGGCCCTGCTGGAGTCGATGGCCGGGCGCGGAGGCGCGCCGGTCGGGACAGGGATGTTCGGCAACATGTCGACGTTCGCTCCAACCTGGTCGGGTGGAAATTCCGCCAGAACATTGAAGTACAGGCATTTGCCGAACCAGCATACCTTCGAGGATGCGGCACGGTTTGCCCGGCAGGTATTGGAGTCGGTTCGCTCCGGCCAGACGATTCTGCCCGCCCGTGGATTTGGGCTGGACTCGGTGTTGGCAGCACTGCCTCAGGTTTCCTTTATGAAAATGGCGATGTCCGACCATCACATCGACAGAGACCTTTGCATCGCGTGCGGAGAGTGCGTTCGAACGTGCCCGGTCAACGCCGTGCCGACCCAGCCGGGCAAGGTTGATTCTGACCGTTGCATTGCCTGTATGGGGTGTGTCAACAACTGTCCGACCGGCGCGATGAAGATGATGTTCGCCGGCAAGTCTGTTTATGGATTCAAACAGTTCCTGAAAAACAACCAGATTGAGATTGCCGAGCCGAACCTTTCCACCGATCCGCGCTTGTAGTTGGTTAACCCGTTCACACAACTTTTCGCGGTGAATGGTTCGCTGACAGGCTGTCTCAGGCCGCGCGCTGTGGTATTCTAACGCCACTCTTTTTCCAGTTCCTGCGGGGGGACAGAATGACGTTGCGATGTCGCTCGTTCATGTGCATTTCTGCACGCATTTTCTCGGGGATGCTTTTTGCGTTCGTCGTTGGGAACACGGTGGTTCTTGGCGGTGGTGGATGTGGACTCCTCGATGGACAGGACGACGGTCCAGGCACGGATGTGATCACCGAGAGACCTGTGTGTACTGGAGCGTGGGGTGGAGGAACGGTCACAGGTCCGGGCGCTGCGATGCTTAGCGTCACCGAAGGAAAAGTGCCGCCATGCGCGAATTTGTCGTCTGGGCCGTCACTGTCCGCAGTGTCGGTGCTGCCTTCGGGATTCCCGCTGGATGATGCCAGGGAGAATGTAATCACGGAAGGCGGCGCCGCCGTCGCTGTCGATGCGGGATCGGTCGGCTTCAATGTGGATGCCGAGGGGGTATTGCAGGTTACGTTGGGGTATGAGCCGATCAAACTGCCCATTGGTGCCATAGAGAACTCGACGAACACGTTTGTCAGGGTCTGGGAGCCGACGCGGGACGTCGCGCATGACGTTCAGGGACGGGTCGATGTTGATAAGTTCACGGTGACGGTCAGGCTGCTCGGGCTGGCTCCGGACAGCACGATGGCGGTCGTTCACAGGCCTGGTCGCGTTGCCGTGACGACGTCGGATCCCGTTTTCGCGTCGATGCCGGTGAATCGGGCCGCGACACCGTTTGGTGCGTGGGCCGGCCGCGACTGGTGCGTGATTCACGACTACGACTCGGCGGAATTGCGCGAGGCTGTGCGCAAGGCCCTGGGACTGAGCGAGGATCCCAGCCCCGAGACCATCGCCACTACCGTCCGTGCCCGGGTTGCCCAGGCCGGTCGGGACGCGCAGATGATGTTTGAAGGGCTGGGACTGCGTGCGCCGTATCTGTATTTGGCGGACGATCCGGAAGGACCATGCGGCGACGTGCTTGGAGCGACGCCCCGATATGAACTGCATATTATCGATAACGTAGGAAGCAACTACACGTTCGAGGATCCGGATGAGGCGACAGGGCCTGACGACAGACACTACGGGCGAATCTATGTGATGTCGTCAAGGATTGGTGATGACGCGAGTCACAGGCTCGGCACGGTTCGTTCGACCGTGGCGCACGAGATGACTCACGCGATCCAGATGGGGTACGAGATTCTGGCTGTTTCGGCGTTTGGATTGGCCGAGGGCACGGCGACGGTCGCCGGCATGTATTTCGACAAGGGCGGAATCACGGTTCGTTCGATGGACGGACTCGAGAGGTTCATGCTGAGTGACTACCTGATGCTGGAGGGCGGAACTCATTCATACTCGAACCAGGACTTTTTCGCCTTCGTGGCAAGAAGATATGGCGGCGGCACCCTGGCATTCATGCCCGTGCTGTTCCAGGCGGTGAGGGATGCTATTTCCTCGGCGATGTCCGGGTTTTCCACGCAGGCCCAGATGGACGCGGTCAGGAAGCTTCCGGGGACGTTCACGATGCATCGTGGCATCGACGCCGCAATTCAAACCGCATGGCCGGGAATAGGACTGAGCGAGGTCTACCGGGACTTTTTGATCGAGCGTGCCTTCCTGCACGGTTCGGAATCGGTTTTCGGCCGGAACAGTGAGACAACGCAGGGATTCGCATCCGAACTTTTCTATCAGGGATTTGGCAGTCCGCTCGATCTGGTTGAGGTTTCGGCATCGATGTCTCAGTGCGAAATGTCAACCACCCAGGTTTGTTTTAAGCAGATTTGTCCGTTCTCATCCCACGCGATCAGAATTCGAGCTTCAGATGTTCCTGAGCCTGCGAGGAACGGCGACCTGGAGGTCACGCTGGAGGGCGCGGAGATCGGGAAAATCTGGGCCTGGGGTTGGCGAAATGGACAACTGCAGACGATTGACGGTCCGACCGTGTTTGAGGACTTCGGCTCGGTACAGGGTGAGGAGCTCGTCTTGCTGGTTGCCCACTCCGCCATCGCGGACGAATGCCAGAAGGGCGTGAAGGTCTTGATTGGGCTTGCCTGCGACGATCAGAAGCCGACGGGCGAGGACCCGATGGAATGTGGGTCGCAGTCAGGGGTGATGGCGTGCAATTACGTCCCGTCAACCTACTACTGGCGCCGCGCGTGTGAGGAATACACCGGCAGCCATTGGTATGAGGACCCCAGCCAACTCGACAGCATGTGTCTGATGACCAACGACGCAGACTGGTGTGCCACGACGGGATGCGCGCGCGATCACATCCTGGGCAGGTGCGCGATGTCATTCGGAGAGAACTCCGACGTGGTGTTCTACTACTACGACACCGTCGATTACTCAGCCCAGGGATTCGATCCGCAGGCAGACTGCGCTGAGAACAACGGCACCTGGTATTGACGTGGCTGCCTGATAACGCGGCATGTTCAGTGCATATCCATCGAAATGACAGGGAACGGCGCAGGTTTCGGAGGCAGTCTAGCGCCCGGACCGACGCGGTTGCCAACGCCTGGTTGACGATACGGGTGAACTGCTGTCAGGCGTTGCCTTTGATCGCCCCGGGCCTCTGGGGTCGCGACCTGATGAACCAGGAACGCGATCGGTCGGGGATGGCTGGCGGCGGGTGACTTCATACGTTCCAGGGCGCAGGGTCGAGCGTGGGCGAGAATTTTCTGTTTTGCCGGATTCCCCGCTGGCGTCATCCGCACGGCGCTCGGCTCGGTCGTTTCGGCGTATCGCGTTGATATCGGTGGGTCGGGCAGCACCTGGAACAGGCCCAACGACCGCGATTTGTTTGTGAATCATGCGTTCAATGGCGGTCAACAGACTGCGCTCCTCGGAACTGCAGAACGACACCGCCACGCCGTCGCGTCCCGCTCGTGCCGTTCGGCCGATCCGGTGAACGTAGCATTCAGGTTCGAATGGCAGGTCCAGATTGAACACGTGAGACACGTCATCGATATCCAATCCACGAGCAGCGATGTCTGTGGCCACCAGCACACGCATCCGTCCTGATTTGAATCCTTCCAGCGCCGCCTGACGGTTATTCTGTGACTTGTTTCCGTGGATCGCGGCCGCCTTTATATCAACCTGGGTGAGTTTGCGGACCACTTTGTCGGCCCCGTATTTTGTGCGGGTAAAGACCAACGCGCGGTCGACGTCCGGGTTTTCCAGCAGCTGGATCAGTCTGCTGATTTTGTCAGTTCTCTCAACGAAGTGGACCGACTGATCGATCATGTCCACGGTTGACGCCGGTGGTGCCACACTGACCAGTCTGGGATTGTTAAGCATGCCTGATGCCAGTTCGCGAATCTCGGGCAGCAGCGTTGCCGAGAACAGCAGCGTCTGCCGTTTTCGGGGCAGGGAGGCCACGACTTTGCGGATGTCGTGAATGAATCCCATATCCAGCATGCGGTCCGCTTCGTCGAGCACAAATACTTCGATCGTGCGCAGGTCAACGAAGTTCTGGGACATCAGATCCAGCAGGCGTCCTGGCGTGGCGACCAGGATATCGACGCCCTGTTCCAGCGCCTTCACCTGAGGATTCTGGGAGACTCCACCAAAGATGTAGGTGGTGCGAAGGCCGGTGTACCTTCCGTAAGCCACAAAGCTCTCATGGATCTGCAGAGCAAGTTCTCTGGTTGGTGCCAGCACCAGTGTGCGTATCGGTCGGCGTCCATTCTGGCGTACCGACAGTGGCAGCCTGTTGGTCGAAAGGTTCTGCAGGATCGGGAGCGCGAAGGCGGCTGTCTTGCCAGTTCCGGTCTGGGCGCATCCGAGCACGTCCCCGCCATCAAGCACGAGTGGGATGGCTTTTTCCTGAATAGGGGTCGGAACAGTGTAATTTTGTTCGCGAACCGCTTTGAGTAGAGTGGGGTGAAGGTTTAGATCTTCGAAGTTCATTGGTACCTTGATATTTCCTGATGTCGTTCAGGTGTGACGGCAAACGGGGCCTGGTTCGAGCAAAAACCGGAATTTCCAGCGATGAAATTCACGGGGGCGTGTAAAAAGGGCACGCGGACTCGCCGAGGATTCGCCTGCGGTTGTAGGTAGGGTAATTATTAAGTCCTTGAAAGTCAAGCATTTTCAGAATTGAGGCTTTTGGCAGGGCCCGTTTGTCATTCGAAAACGACCTTGACCAGGCGTGTTTCGCCGGTCCAGTCGCCGGGGCGGTAATACGTCACATATTCAATCTTTCCGCCGTACTGGGCGAATTCGGAGTGGCAGCCCGGAACAACCCGGGAATCTTAGAACAGCGCAAGGTCGGGCGGTATGCATGATGTGAATTCCCCGTTGCAGAAGATCGCGGGATCGACCCGGACACCGGTTAACTGGACGCCTTCCGGGTTTTCGACCGAATTCATCGTGAACCCGTCGCCGGATTCGTCCATCGTGACCAGCCAGCGCCTCAGCTCGGGGGCGACGGGGTTGCAGATGGCCTGGAAATCGACGCTGATTACCAGGAACCCGCTTTCGGTCATGACCGGTTCCCAGGTTCCGACGAATTGTTCAGGCAGTACACCCTCGGATAAGCCGGGGCATTGGCCCAGGAAGATGTCGTCGGCCCAGCCCGCCTCGCCGGTGGTGTCGTAAGTGGCGCGCCGCAGGGTGCCGTCCGGTTCGAACCTGAAGTAGCTGAAGTGGTTGAAGGCGCCGTACCAGCCGATAATCCACGAACCGTAAATGGCTGACGGATGCGTCAGCATGGACATGCACATGCCGGGGGGCAGGCATTGCAGGCCCGGGTTCCCGCAGTCGGTATCGACGCGGCATTCGGCGCACCTGCCGTTCACGCAACGCAGGAATTGATGATGACTGATGGGTTGACAGTCTTCGTCGACCGCGCAGTTGTTGAAAAACTCCGTCGTGCAGACGCAGACTGGGCATGATGTTTCGGACATTTCCAGGGAAACGCAACCGGCGGCGGCGCAGTCCGGGATTTGGGGACATGCGGTCCAGCCTTTCTCGACGCATCGGCCGCCGCGACACACCATTGATTCCGTGCAATCCGTATCCTGGGCGCAGTACACGCAGTTTCCGGCCGCGCAGATCTGGCCGGCGCCGACGGTGTTGATGGCGGTGCAGTCGATGTCGGACGCGCACGGTCTGGGCAGGCAGGGTGCGGAATCGGGGCCGGCCGGTGTCGAAACGGTCGAATCGACGAACTGGAAGGCACATTCCGCCAGTTGCGATCGGTATTCAAGTGGTTCGCCGCAGTCACAGGACGCGGTGATTGTGTAATTTCCTTCATGTCCGCTGTACCCGTCCACGACGACGTAAGTCGGCAGGCCACCTTCGACCAGGAACGCGATGGCTTCGTCGTCCTGTATGTCCAGCGGGGTCGATCTGCATTTGTCGGCGCTGAACGGGTCGCACGATCTCAACTGCATCACGTCCAGGTCCGTGGACAGGTTCGAAAGGGTTATCGTGACCAGGCAGTCGTTTTCGTATTCGAAGCGATAAACGGTTTCGCGGCCGTTTTCAAGGCGCGCGGTACATCCATAGGCGCTCCAGAGGTTTTCGCGCCCGTTCGTCACCGTGCTGTGGCTGAAGCTGTCGCCGCAGGTCAGTGGCAGGGCGGCCTCGCATTCGATCGATTCCGCGTCTTCCGCGGCATCAACGGCATCCGCGACGTCATGTGTGGCCGCGTCCGGCAGGTCGTCGCCTGAAAGATCCTGGCCGCCCCCGCCCCCGCAACCGGCCGCAAGCAGGCAGGGTGCGGCGACAAGTACGAAATAAGTCGATGGGTTACGCATTGGTGACATCCCTGGCCGAGTACGGGCTTGATGCTATAACTCTGAATCCATGTTTACAACGGGACGCCCATCAATATCACACGGTCTTTCTGGACGGGGTGTTCGTGGAAGGGCAGGGCGGATCCGACGGGCCCAGTGTGTTTCTTTCCGTTGCCGACCCGTTTCACTCCGCGCCACCCGCCGTGATCGATTTTGCGCATCGGAAGCCGATGTCCCCTGACGTATAGGAACTGTCGTCGGTACGGAAGTCGCGGTCGCTCACCCGGAGTTCGTTCCGTGCGCTGTGTATTCCGCCACCCCGCAATATCCCGAAAAGATTCGATTTCAACGGTCCCTTGGGATCCGTTGACGGACTGGTCTGGTAATAGTCCGGGTCGTACGCGTCCTGCACCCATTCGGCGACATTGCCGGCCATGTCGCACAACAGCCAGGGACTGTCCCCGGCCGGCGACCGGCTGCAGACTGGCAACGGGCCGTCGGTGCCGCATCCGGAGCCGGAGTGACCGGTCGCGCTGTCCACACTCTGAAATACGGCAAGGTCACACGTGGCCATTTCGTTGCCCCACGGGTACCTGGGCGAACCGGCCGCGGAGTCGCCCCTTGCGGCCTTTTCCCATTCGGCCTCGGTGGGAAGGCGTTTTCCGGCCCATGCGCAGTAATCGAGGGCGTCGTCGATCGTGACACAGTTGACCGGCTGGGTTTCATCGGCATCAGTGTTCCAGTTACAACCCCGCACAGTCGTGTCCGGTTCACCGCAGGCGCCAGCGTCAACGCACTGGCGATAAGCTTCCAGCGTGACTTCCGTCCTGTCGATGCCGTACGCCGATAGGGTCACCTCGTGGAGCGGGAATTCGTCGTCACTGGCCATTCCATCGAAAACGGTCAGCGCGCCCATAAGGAAGGAGCCGGCCGGGATGGTCACCATGCCGTCGACGACCACAGGCACTTCACACATGCCGTCGATGCATGCGAAACCGGTCGCGCATTCACCGCACGACATTCCGCAGGACGAGTCACTGCCGCATTCGTATGTTCCGCAGTCTGCCTGACAGTCCCCGGTGGTCAGGCACGTCCCCGCGGCGGAGCACTGCAACAGCTCGCCGCATTGTCCGCAGTAGCTTTCCGGATCGTCATCTTCAAGGTTCAGTCCACATTCCCGGACCACGCATTCCAGCGTTGCGTCGCACATCCGGTTCGTGCAGGAATCACCGAAACACAGTTGCGGGGCGGAACAAGGTGTTCCCGAGGTGCCACACCATTTCTTCTGGCACACGGCCAGCGTCCGCGCGGTGTTGCACAGTTCGTCGGCGCCGCACTCGCTGTCTTCGACGCATGTCCTTGTTGTGACACAGCCATCGTCGACAAGCTGGGCCGAAATGGCGCACCTGAAACCGTTCTTCCAGCTGGAAGAATTGCTGGAATTACGGTACGCGGCCCTGACCTCGCGCGTCCCGCTTTCCCAGTTGCCGCCACGGGCGACATAGGGCCATCCGTAGCCGTACGGATCGGCATCTTCGAGCGTGGGGCCACGCGGGTTGAAGTAAGGTGATTCACCGTAGTATTCGGGCGAGTAGTAATCCGAAACCCACTCGGACACGTTCCCGGCCATGTCGCACAGTCCGTATGGACTGTCACCGGCCGGCGAGTGACTGCAGACTTCCATCGTGGTTTTTGTTCCACAGCCACTGCCGGTTTCCAGTTCCAGCCCGTCGCACATCACGGCGCGGTCGCACGTCGCGATTTCGTTTCCCCACGGGTACTTGCGTCCGTCGGTACCGCGGGCGGCCTTTTCCCATTCGGCCTCGGTCGGCAGGCGCTTGCCCACCCAGGCGCAGTACTCGGATGCGTAGTTCCGGGAAATAACAATGATCGGTTTGTCCGCGCCGCCTTTGTCCCCCGTGATCGCGCGTTCGTTGTACGAGCATTTGCGCGCGCTCACGCACTTCGCATACTGGGCCTGGGTGACTTCCGTCCGGTCGATGTAAAACGCCGACAGCCAGACCTCGTGATAAGGCTTGTCCTGGCCGACGTAATCACTGTAGAACGCCTCCTTTTGCGGCAGGCCGCATTCCTGGTCCAGTTCTTCGTTACAGCCCATCTGGAAGGTGCCCGCAGGCACAAGGCACATGCCGTCGCCGCCGCACTGAATGACGTATTCGTCGGGCGTCCAGTCGCCGGCGCCGTAAGGCCAGGAACATGATGTTGATGTCGCGGACGCGATGACGGCCAGCAGCATCACGGTTTCTGACAGGCGATGATTCCGGGCCTCATTCCCGCGTTTCATCAGTACCTCATTTCGATCCCGACCCAGGCCGGGACCACCATGTAATCCAGGTTCCATGACGGGTTCCAGGTGTGCCCGATGCCGACGCGGACATACGCGCCAAGCCAGTCCAGGATCCAGAATTCGCATCCCGCGTATACCTCGACCGCGTACGCCCGGTAGTTCGGAAGGAATCCCAGCGCCACCCGCAGGCCAAGTATCGGAACGAACCGTCCGAACGGGTACATGTTCAGTTCAAAGTCGGTCACCCACGAATATGACGGGAAGCCGACGCCCGTGTGGATGTCGAACCAGCGGCCGGTTCCGATTCCGACCTGGATCAGACCGCCCACGCCATCCGCTGCACGCATGAAATCGATCCCGCCGGAAAGTCGGGCCTGGAACGACAGTCGCGCGCGTCGTTTGTCGAAACGAAGTTCAGAAATTTCGGCCGTGCTGGCCGCGAGTTGCGGCGCGTCGGCTGTCACCGTCTCCGCCGCCGGGCCTTCCACCGTTGTCGCTGACTGCATAGCGGGCTCGGACGTGGGCGAATCCGTGGTTTCTGCCCGGACCGACGCTGGCAAGGCGGCGAAAATCGCGGTGGCGACGAGTATGGTGGCGGCAGCCCTCAATCAGTACCTCATTTCAAGTCCGAATGAAACGGGGGCCACGATAACCGCGCCGCCGATTCCGTCGTTGTCGCAACTCTCGCAGTCATCGTAAAACTGTCGTATTTCCAGCCCGATCCCGACGGTCGCGTACGCCGCAAGCCAGTCAAGAATCCAGAATTCCATGCCGACATCGACTTTCAGAAGAACGCCGGCATACATCCCCCAGCCGACGCCGAGACCCACCGTCGGCACCCATCGGCCGCGTTTAACCAGGTTGAATTCGAATTCCGTCAGCACTGTCAAAGTCGGGATGGTCAGGCTTGCCCTGAAATCGAAAACCCAGCCACCGCCGACGCCAATCTGGATCTGGCCGGCGTTGGCCGCGTCGCGGACGAATGGAAAGCCGTCGTACTGATACGTCGGGTGCTGGTACATTACGTATTTGTTGCCAAGGATGAACTGGCCGCCGAACCTGACTTCGAACGACGCGGATCTGTTGCGCCGCGATTCGATCCCGGCGCTGACTTTTGCCTTGCGGAGGCTTTCCAGCGCGGCGTCGCCTGCCTGGTCGGTTGCGCTTGAGTCGGGCGATGTGGGTCCGACAGTGATGCCGGTCGCGTTCGCCGTACCAGCGTCGTCGGAAGCCGTCGGGGGTTCGGTGGCCTGGTCCGGTGTTACGACAGCCGCCGGTTCATGCGCGGATTCGTCGGTCCCGGCAAGGCCGCGCGCAGGCATCAGGGATGTCAGCAGGAGGGCGGCCAGGACAGGAATTGTGCGCTTCAGCGTCATTCAGGCGTCACCATCATGGTTTCATTCATCCCCTTTACTCGACATCCGGCGTATCGATGATGTTCATGTCGGCCAGTTCCCGTGGGGAAAAGCAGAAGTGGTCGTAACAGGTGTCGGTGGAATACGGGCAGTCGTCGTCCACCAGGCAATCTCCCCCACGGCCAGGGAAGTTGCACCCGTTCAACAGCATCACCGCCAGTGCCAGCAGTGTCCCCGTCAGTCTCAGTCGGGTAGCCGTGTTCAAAATCAGTACCTCATTTCGACGCCGATCCAGGCCGGCGCCACGAAGTGCGGGTCGAAGTTGTCGTGATGGCTGACCGTCATGCCGAGCCCGACTTCAATGAACGCGGCCAGCCAGTCCAGAATCCAGAATTCGCACCCGAAGTTCATTTCGACGGCCCGGGTTTCCTGGGCCGATATGGGGTCGAAGCTGGCCCGGAGGCCGATGGTCGGCACGAAGCGTCCGTACGGGTAAAGGTTGAATTCGATGTCCACGACCAGAAAGTATCCGGGGAATCCGACGCCGAAACGCACATCGACCCAGCGATAGAACCCGGCGCCGACCTGGACCATACCTCCGACGCCGTATGTCGGCCGCGCAAGATCCATCCCCCCGGACAGCCTCGCCTGGAAAGAGGGGCGTTTGCGGCGCTGGTCGAATTTTTCTTCAAGCGGGCTCAGAATCCGCCCGGATTGTTTCATGGAAGGCTGATCGTCCGGCGGTGTTGTTTCGTCCACGGATGGCGAAACGGCGGCGTCATCATCGGGCGGCGTCGATTCCAAGGCGGTGGCCGGGGTCGACAGCAGCAGGGATATGAAAAGTATGGCTGCCGCGGTGCCTGTCAGTCTGTTTGCCGTGGCCTTGTACCCCAAAAATGGACACCTCAGTTATGCTGCTCCGGCAGCGCCAGAAAGGACAAGCCTTTCGTAATCCACCGGACTCAGGTACCCGTATGAGGAGTGCCATATTTTGCGATCATAGAACACTTCGATGTACTCGTACAGATCTGGCCGGGCCGCTTCCAGGTTCGCCCAGTGATTCTGGTAGACCAGTTCACGCTTGATGGTCGAGAAGTGTCCCGCCCCTGAACAATGAAGCTAACGAATTCCGCTACCCGGATTGACCGATCGGGCAATTTTTATGATTGACCATGGCGCCTTGAACCGGCCGGGGTCAAATCGTATATTTGGACATCCTGATTTGGAGGTCCGCTATGAAAAGGACTGTAGAAGCTATGCTTCCCGCGATCGCGCTGGCGTTTTCGCTGACGGCGTGCGGGGACGGAAACGACCTGGCGGTGCTGGGCGATCTGGCTCTTCTTGGCGAATGCGAACTGCCCGAAGGATACACGTTGGTCGGCCTGGACGAAGTGTTGACGGCGGCCGACGATCAGGCCTGCCTGCACGATGGTCATGACGTGATGTTCAGGGGAACGGTGAAGCTCAGCCAGATCTTGACGACCACGGTCGCGTGCAGTGAAGAAAACCCCTGCTGCAACTGCACGTTCGCTGATTTCGTGTTCAAGGACCAGGATGCTGCCGATGCAGAGATTGTCATCGTCAGCGATATTCCCGGCCGCCTGGAACTGTACTGCGAGGGCAACGACTGCGACCTGTTTTGCTATGACCTGCATGAAGACCACGACTACGTCGTCTGGGGCGAATTCCAGTGCGGACCCAAAGGGGCAGTCGCCAACACCTACTATGACAGAAGCCTTATGCTGAAAGGATTTTGCAAGCTGTCTACCGACCCAACCCCGACGGAACGCTACACAGTCCCGTACAACGACTGCCACCACATGTGAATCATGCCGGCACAATGCAGGCTTGAGCCCGTCCGGCCCGATTGATAAAAACCGGCATCCGGGCGAATGCGAATATCCCGGTGGATGGATTTCACCCCAGCCACATCCCCCAAAATCATGGGCAATGCAGCCATAGCCGCGATCCTGATTCGGGTCAGATCACTGGCCCGGGTCTTGAATACTTAATTATTTCCAGACCTTCCTTGACAGGGTTTTTGCTTTTTCCACCCGGCGTTTTACCCTCATGTAACCAATATGTTTCAGGACCTGACGCGCGACACATCCGCTGCAGGACGGTTTCGTCCTCCCCGCGTGCGCGCCGGTGCGTCGGCCAGCTGGGAATGATCCCGAGCGAATGGTGGAAAAATGGCTGATAACGAAAGCAAGGTGGCGCAGATCATTGGTGGCGGCGTGGAAGAACCGGGAAATATCGACAAGATCAGGGATATCCTGTTCGGCAGCAACATCCGTGACTATGACAAAAGATTTGCCCAGCTGGAAGAGCGCCTGAACAGCGACATGGACGACATGCGGGCAGAAAACCGCCGCCTGTTCGCCTCCCTTGAAGCCTATGTCAAGGAAGAGGTCCGGTCCCTGCTGGACCAGCTCAAGACCGAGCAGGGCGACAGGGCGGAGGCCGATCGCACGCTGGAACGCGAACTGGACAAGCTGGTCAAGCGGGTCACAAAGGACGAGGAGCAGGCGGCCGCCGCGCAGCGTGAGGCCCGCCAGGCTCTGCTGGATCAGTCCAAGTCGCTTCACGAGGAGATCCAGACCGTTTCGAAGTCGCTTGGCGACCAGTTGAAGCGGGAATCACAGGATCTCCGTTTCATCAAGACCGATCGCACGATGCTGGCGGCGGTCCTGAACGAAATGGCGATGCGTATCAACGGCGACAACGGCCAGGAAAAATAGGGTCACCGGCGGCGACATGTCCAGCGACCAGACTAGCACGGACGGGGCCACCCCGGGGGTCAGCGAGGCTGACGAACTGACCCGGGCGCTGCTGCCGACGGTCGAAAAGGCCATCAGGATCAGCGTCAAGCGTGATTCCAGACCGCTTGTCGACGCCATCTTCCCCATCATGGGGCCTGCCATCCGCAAGTCGATTGCCGAGGCCCTCCGAACGATGGTCCAGTCCTTAAGCCGTTCCCTTGAAAACAGCTTTTCGATCCGGGGGCTTGCCTGGAGGCTGGAGGCCTGGCGCACCGGCCGGCCGTTCGCGGAAGTGGTGCTGCTGCATTCACTGGTATACCGCGTCGAACAGGTGCTGCTGATACACAGGGAAACAGGCCTGCTGCTGCAGCAGGTGCATCCGGCCGGCGCCGAACCGCAGGAAGGCGACATGGTTTCGGCCATGCTGACCGCGATTCGCGACTTCGTCAGGGATTCGTTCAGTCCTGACGGAGGAGGTGCGCTGGAAACGATCCGCATGGGCGATGTCAACGTCTGGGTCGAGGACGGTCCGCAGGCGATCCTGGCCGCCGTGGTGCGCGGCACGGCGCCCGAAGGAATGAGGGCCGTCTTTTCCGGCGCCCAGGAAGCGGTGCATTCCGGCTTCCACGACCAGCTTGCGACTTTTTCAGGAGATACGACACACTTCGAGGCTGCAAGGGGGATTCTGGAAGGATGCCTGGGCGAACAGCAGCGGGCCACGAAACAGCGCGTCAATCCGCTGGTTTTTGTTCTACCGGCGCTGCTGATGATCGGCGCGGGCGTTCTGCTGTGGCGTTTCGTGTCGCTTGACCGGGACTGGGACGAACTGGTGCGGGACATCGAGCGCCGTCCCGGCGTGATCGTGCTGGAAAGCGACCGGAACGGGAAGGGCGGTTTCATAAGGGGCGTGCGCGACCCCGTGTCCGGGACGTTTGACGACCTGATCATGCGGCGCGGCTGGGACCTGTCGCGGTTACGTCAGGAATGGACGCTGATCGAGGTCGCCTGGCCACCCTATGATCTGTACAGGATCTCAAGGGCGCTGTCGCCCCCGGCCGATGTCGACGTCACGCTTTCGGACGAATGGGTGCTGGCGATATCGGGTCGCGCCGGCCATGCGTGGATCGATCGCGCCGCGATAACGGTCCGGGCGTTCCCGCGTATCTCCACGGTCGACATGACGGGGCTGCAGGACGTCGATGCCGCCGCGGTGGACACCCTGGCCGGTTCCGTCAGGGAAAAGGTGCACCTGTTTGACGTCGGGAGCGCGCTGCCCGCACCCGAGGAAACCGCGGCGATACTCGAGACCGCGTCGCAAATGGTGGAGTTGGTGCGGGCGGCCCGCCGCGCGCACATGAATGTCGAAATCGTCGTGTCCGGGCGGGCTGACCCGACGGGCCCGGACGCGAAGAACCGCGTGCTCAGCCTTGACCGCGCAGCCTCCGTGGCCGCGATACTTGTCGCGGCCGGCGTTCCAGCAGACTCAATTTCGGCCCGGGGCCTGGGCACCGAACCGGTCACCGACACGCGGGTCGGGCACAACAGGTGCGTCACATACGGCGTCACCCTGGAGTCATACTGCAATGATTAAAAAGAAGATCTGCATGCTGGGTTCCTTCGCCGTCGGCAAGACAAGCCTTGTGCAGCGCTTCGTGCGGAGTGTCTTCTCCGAAAAGTATCTGACCACCGTTGGGGTCAAGATCGACCAGAAGACGGTCAGTGTCGACGGTGAGGATATTCTGCTGATCCTGTGGGATATACATGGCGAAGACGACTTCGAGAAGGTCAGGGCGTCATACCTGGCCGGCATGTCCGGCTGTTTCCTGGTGGCGGACGGAACCCGTGCCTTCACACTGGACGTGGCGCTCAAACTGGGCAGGCTGGCGGAAAGCACGGTGGGCGACGTACCGCGCGTGCTGCTGGTCAACAAGGTGGACTTGATGCCGCAATGGGAAATCACGCGTGAAACGATTTCCGCGCTCGAGGCGCAGGGATTCAGGATCGTCCTGACAAGCGCCATGAGCGGCGCGGCGGTCGAGGACGCCTTTGTTGCCCTCACGAAGGCGATGATGGCGTCGGGCGGGGTTAAATCATGAAGGAGAATGGGGCGAGGGATAATGACAGCCTCGTGCTGCTGCAGGATTCCGGCCGGATCTTCCGCGTCGCGGGTGGACAGCCCGACTGGTTCGCGCGGATGTTTCCCGGCCGTTTCGAGGAGGGGGACGCGGTCGACGCGGTCGATCTGTTCGCTTACCTCGAGGTCTTCCTTGAACAGGCCGCCGGCGCATGGTCGAGCGATGGCGGGGAACCGATGGAGTCCGACGTCTGGACGCAGGCGATGCCCGACGGTTCCGAAATCCAGTTGACGGCGTCGGCTTGCAGGATGAACGGCAAATGCGCCCTGCGCCTGGCGACCCGCGTGGGTGGCTGGCACGAAAAGCGGAAGATCCTCCAGACCGCCAGGGAAAACAAGCTTGAACACGAAAGACTGATCCGCGCCGAACACGCGCTCGAACAGAGCCAGGCGAGGCTCAGGCTGGTCCTCGCCCACCTGCCGTCACTGGTGTGGACAACTGGTTGTGATCTCAGGGTTTCGGCCATCTATGGATCCCCGGACCACCTGCAGGCGCTGACCCAATACATGAAGATGCCCATCGCCGGCCTCACCGGCAGGACCATAGACTCGATCTTTGATGACGACGAGTTTTCGGCGCCGATCTCCGGCGCGCACAGGCTCGCCGTCGATGGCATCTGCGTCGATTTTGAATTGGAGGTCGGGCGGGTTCCGTTCGAATGCCACCTGGAGCCGATGCGCACGTCCGACGGTTCTGTCAGCGGCCTGATCGGGATCGCCAGGGACATTTCCCAGCAGCGCGAGGTTGAAAACGCGAGGATCGCCGCCGCACAGAAGGAGGAACGTGCGACGCTTGCCGAGGCGCACGTCAGGGAACTGAAGGCTGAAATCGACGCGAGGCTCAAGGCCGAAAAGAAGCTCAAAGCTGCGATGAAATCCCTGAACCAGACACTGGAATCGGCGATCCTGGCAATGGCCAGGGCGCTGGAGACGAGGGACGCGTACACCGCCGGCCACCAGCAGCGCGTGGCTATCCTGTCGCGGGAGATCGCGCGTGAACTGGGCCTGCCGGAAGAACGTCTGCACCAGATTTACCTTACCGCGCTTATCCACGACCTCGGCAAGATCGCGGTTCCGTTTGAAATACTGGGCAAGCCCGGTACGCTCACGCCGACAGAATTCAATCTTGTACGGGTTCATCCTGTCGCCGGATACGAAATCCTTTCGCCGATCAAGTTCCCGTGGCCGCTAGCGCAAATAGTCCGGCAGCATCACGAGTGCCTGGACGGAAGCGGATATCCGGACGGCATAAAGGGGGATGAAATCATGCTGGAGGCCCGCATAATCAGCGTGGCCGATATCATCGAATCAGTGGGTTCCCATCGGCCGTACCGGCCCTCGATGGGCATGGACGCAGCCTTCAAGCTGGTCATGGACGGTCGGGGGACGCTGTACGACCCGGACGTTGTGGATGCCTGCGTCA
The DNA here is from genome assembly GCA_964573455.1 of uncultured Anaeromyxobacteraceae bacterium. Lineage (GTDB taxonomy): Bacteria > Myxococcota_A > UBA9042 > DTJE01 > DTJE01 > JAGOFO01. The sequence continues at coordinate 42,045 of CAZNJW010000004.1, forward strand.
GGGTTTTCGGGGAAAGGGGGTTCAGGTTCGAATGATCGCCCGACCGGGTTATCAGTCCTGCGGGGCGTGACGCGGGGCGACGTCTTCCACGGTGTACTTCGAAAGTACTTCAAGCATCTTGTCCTGCAGTTCCTGCCAGACGTCGTGAACACGGCATTCCCCACGCAGCGAACAGGGCGAATCGTCTTCCAGGCAGGGGTTGAGCGCCACGGGGCCTTCAACCGCGACGAACACGTCAGCCAGCGATACTTCGGACGGGTCCCTGCGAATCCTGTAGCCGCCCCATTTTCCGCATGTCGAACGCACGATGCCCGCCTTCGGAAGACTGACGTTGAATTCGGCCTGGCGCTCTCATCTAGAAGATTCCATTCTTCAAGGCAACTCCCGGCTTGGGAATCGGCGTTTTCCCCTGTAAAATAGCGAAAGTCAGTCGATACGGTGCGTGCACCCGATGGGCAAGACAGATTCCCCGCCCTGCACAATCACTTCGGCCATCGTCAGCCTTGTTGCGGCGATTTCCGAAGAACTGGGCCGACATTCGGCGATTGGCGACGGTGCACGTGAATTACGCCTTCGTCGCGAAAACCGGATCAGGACGATTCACGCATCCCTCGCCATCGAAAATAACACTCTCACGCTCGAGCAAGTTACCGCGGTCATTAACGGTAAACGGGTGCTGGGCCTGCCCCGTGAAATCCAGGAAGTCCGGAACGCCCTGGCGGCGTACGACGCGATGTCCGCATGGAACCCGGCATCGCGGGACGATCTCCTGACCGCCCACGGGCTGCTGATGGCCGGACTGGTCGACGAATCCGGCCGGTTCAGGACCGGCGGTGTGGGTGTATTCCAGGGTGACGACCTCATCCACATGGCGCCGCCGGCCGAACGAGTGCCGGAACTCATACAGGAGCTGCTGGACTGGCTTGCCAGAACGGATATCCATCCCCTGATCGCCGGATGCATCTTCCATTACGAACTGGAATTCATACATCCCTTCACGGACGGAAACGGGCGGATGGGGCGGCTCTGGCAGACGCTGATCCTGGGGCGTTGGAAGCCGGTGCTGGAATTCCTTCCGGTTGAAACGGTCATTCGCGAACGCCAGACGGAATATTACAGGGTGCTGGGCGATGCCGGCCAGACCGGCGATTCGGCGGTTTTCGTTGAATTCATCCTTACCGCCATGCTTGAAGCGCTTATGGATTTGCGCAGTACCGGCCAAGTAACCGCACAAGTAACCGTACAAGTAAAACGGCTGCTAAAGGCCCTCTCCAACGACGAACGGGGCGCCGCCGAGCTGATGGCCGTGCTCGGACTGTCCCATCGCCAGAGCTTCCGCGCCAACTACCTGACACCCGCGATCCTGGAAGGCCTGGTCGAACTGACCCAGCCGGACTCGCCCCGCAGCCCGACCCAGAAATACCGCCTGACCGACAGCGGCCGCGGAATGCTGAAAACCCTTTGACGATTCAGTCGGTCATAACCAGAAACTGGTGAGGCGCCGCCACGAACAACCCGGCTGGAGCCCGCTGCCAATCCACGTTGATCCGTCGAAGGACTGGATGAATAGTACGTTTCACCACACCAGTCCTGGACCCACTCCCACATATTTCCATGCTGCTGTCCGAATCGTGGACGAGGCCCGCGGGCTGGTGTACATGAATCAGCCTTTCGGCAAGGTCAGGACCATGGATATCGCGTCGGGACAGATAATCCACGAATCGGACGAGGGTTTCGGTTTCGGGGTCGTGGCGCCGAACCTGTCGGGAAGCCTGTCGATTTCAAACAGCAAGGACGCGCTGGTCTGGCTCTCATTCCCGGAACTTACGTACACACTGCTGAAACCGTCGAAACTGACCGGGTACCCGTCTTACGAGGAACCCGGTCCGGATGTCATGTATTCGGCCGACGGTTCAATGATGATGTTCAGGTCGGATTTCGGCGGCACGGGCGGTCCGATTGGCGGTACCATCGATAGACGCGTGATGATTGAAACCCTGTCGGAACTGTGACCCCGCCGCGCCCGGAAACACTTAACCCCATGAACTGGTCCATCAAACCGTGGACGCCCGCCTCGTCAGTCCACGAGGCACTGCATTCCGTATGAGACGCGGATGTGGTCGCCGGACATTGCCCCGCAGGCGCCGTCCTGCCCGTTCGTTCCGATTCCCGATACTGACAGCCACCTGCCGCCTGGAACCCTGGCCACACTCGTCCGATGAAGGCGTTATGTGGATGAAAGTTCCTACACGCCTTGATTTCCGGGTACTTGATATCCTGGTATTGATGATTCGACCCGGCTGGTTACAGCGACCCGACATGCCCGGCCAGAAATTCGTCCAGGGTTCCGCATATTTTTGTCGGGACCCTGTGATCCAGAGTGCCGCCCGGGCACAGAACGTCGATCAGTCCACCGACATCGCTCGTAATATCACAGACCGCTGAGACATCAGTGCATTCCTTTCCGTTCAGGCAGTCCTCGGTCGTGTCGCACCCGCAATACGTGCGGTCAACAGGAACCAGCAGCAGCGGCCAGCACAAATCCGGCCAGACCAGATCCTGCAGGATTTCGTTCATGTCGTAGCATATCCGGTCCGGGGCGCAGCAGGAGCCGCTGGCATCACAGGTTCCGGCCGGATCCACGCATAATCCCCGGCCTACCCCCGGAATGTGGATGCAAGACTGGACACTCCCGTCCGGGGCAGGCCCGCAGTCTTCTTCGTCGTCGCAAATCGCGCAAATAGCCCCGCACATGATGTCGCAATTGTTCCCATCGCCGTCAATGCATGTGTTCCAGATGCACTTGCAGTCGGCCCCCGAAGAAAGGCATTGGGCATCGTCCAGGCACCGCACCCTCTGTTCGATGCCGCCCCAGACGGTGCAAACCCCGAACCAGGAATCGTATTCGTGTTCGTCCAGCGGGTCGGCTTCGCAATCGGCCGACAGGGACATTGCCCAGTCGGACAGTGATTCCGGGCGGGTGCAAAGCCTGGCGGGCATGTGCTGGGACAACTGGCCGTCCGGACAGATCAGGCCGACGACCGGGTAATTGGACACGGAAATCCCGCATAACACGCCTGTGTCGGTGCAGGGAAGACCGCTGCGGCAGTCGGAGTCGGTCGCGCATTCACAGAACCTGCCGCCGTTGACGTTCCCGACGTCGAAGGGTACCCCGGGGATGCGCCCCATGACGCCGCCGACAAAGAGTCTGGTCAGGTCGTGACACTTCATTCCCGCCGCGCAGCATCCGTTGACGCCGTCGCACGATCCGTATGAATCGTAACAGCTCCGCCCGCCGCTGGACCTGGAGTCGCCGCCGCATTCAAGCCGCAGGTTCGGAACCTTCGGGCACCCCGTGCACGGGCCGCACTCCGACGTGCAGGCATCGACCGATGAAAAACAGTATCGCCCATCCCCGTCCACACACGTCAGCAGCGGGGCTGGGGCGCATTTACAGCCGCTGCCGGGCATGATTGTGTCGCAATCCGAATCCCGGACGCATTCCACGCAGTGATTGACGCCGTCGTACCTGGCGCAGACCGGAAGGGAGCCACCGCATTCGTCATTGCACGCGACCGTCCCTTCACACAGGCCGTCGGCCCCGCCCGAAATATCGGCGTTCGCATCCTTGATATCGACCGCGGCTATATCCGCGCCGGCCCCGTCCAGGACAGCGTCGGCGCCCGCCACGGAATCAGGAACCGCCACGACCGCGTCGAGGTCGCTTCCCGGTTCGCAGGTGTCATGGGCGCAACGATCCCCGCCGCAACCGGCCCCGGCAAACACAACCATGGCCGCCGCAAGGAACATTACAACCAGACTGGCTGACGTCGTTGACTTCATGGCAAACCCCCACAGACCGGCAAGACAATGGGCGAGGAAACAAACCACACCAGACAATCACGTCGCCGGCACCACCCCGAAGTACTCCAGAAGCGTCGCCGGCTGGACGCAGAGCCTGTCAGGGAAGTATTCATGCAACTGCCCGTCCGGACAGATTATTTCGTACAACCCCTCTGTCGGGAAATCGCCCGAACTGCACAGGATCGACAGTTCGGTGCACGGCCCGCCCGCCAGGCAGTCGTCCGCCGTGCCGCACCCGCAATAAGTCAGGGTCACGTCCGGCCCGACTATCAACCGCGGCACCGTCGGATAGATTTCCTGGAGGATCACGAGCAGGTCGTAACACGCCTGGCCCGCGCCACAGCACCTTGAAGATCCGCCATCGCAATGGCCCGAGGGGTCGACGCAGAAGCCGTATGAAAGATCCGGTTGATGAACACAATCAAGCGTCGTGTCTTCCGGTCCGGGCGGGCAGTCGCCGGAATCGGAACACGTCGACACGCAATCCCCTTCCTCGCCGCACAAGCCGCCGTATGAGTTGACACAGGCGAACAGCGGCTCGCCGGTGCAGATACAGTCGGAGCCCCCTTCCTGGGCCTGGCAGTCGTCGTCGTCGACGCACCGGACACACTGTTCCTTGCCGTCAATCACGGTGCATACCGGAAAGTCGTACGTGCACAAACCGTCACACGGGGTAAACGATTCACATCTGTGCAATTCGTTGCAAAGGGTCGGGGAACCATACATCAAGACGCAGTCGTCGTCGTCAACGCACTGGACGCAAGTGCCGTCGGGAAGACGTATCGGACGATCACGGGTGCAAGCCGGGCAGGTATCGTCCGCCGGCACACAGACTTCCACGCCGGACCCGCGGGACTGGCAGGTGTACAGGAGCGTATCCCCGCACACGCCGTCAGTGCATTCCGCCAGACAAACGCCGTAAGACAAACCGGTCATCACAAAACACCTGGAACCAGGCGCACACTGAAAGTCGTTTTCGCATGCCTGGCATTCTGTCAAACAGTCCATGCAGGACCCCGTGTTCATGTCGCAACACTTGCCGTCGGCACAGGGGCTCTGGAACGAACAGGACGGACAAACAAAGGGTTCAGGGACACAGACGTTTACCGGGGGGGTCCCGTAGGGGTTACAGGAAAAGCCGTTGCGGCAATCACCGTCGTCGACGCAGGAACACACCTTGGCGCCGTCAATAGGGACACATGCGAAACCCTCACTGCAATCGCTGTCGTCGAAGCACATGACGCAGACGGAGTGCAGAGTGTCATCATCGGGCGTCGCGGTGGAGTCCGTTGGGTCAAGGCCATCCCGGGCAACGTCCGGCGTTACCGGCAAGTCGAAGTCGGCGACATCGGCGACGGCATCCGGGACCGAACCGGACGTATCCGCCCCGGTAATATCGTGATTGTCGGCCGGACCGGAAGAACACCCCGGCGCGGAAAGCAGTCCAATCGCCAACACCAGCCAAACATAACGTCCTGCCATGACATACCCCCGGAAAGAAGAGATGCTGTCATTGTATGCATGACGGATTGACATTTCCAGCCGGATGGCCGAAATAATTCAACCGGATAGGATTACTTCCGAATCGGGTAGTAACGGAATGACACTATGCCGACCAGGGCCAGGCCGCCGATCCCCCAAAGACCCGCAGATCTGCTTCGGGAACCTTCCACCGATCCGTCCAGGTTATGCCAGCAGCTCGCATCGCATCCCACCCGTTCGTTCCGGTTCCAGACTTTGACAGCCTCCTGCCGCCTGGAACCCCGGCCATACTCGTCCCATGAAGGCGTTTTGTTGATGAAAGTTCCTACACGCCTTCGCGGGAATCCAGGATGCCGTCAGCGCTTCCCGGTACCTGTACATCCGCCCGTACGTTTCGAAGACCTTCCAGATGCACAAGGTCGTGTCCGGACTGATCGGCGTGGGACATGGCTACAAGTTCTTCAATGACTACGATGTGATCACCGACAACGTCCATTACTTCCTTTTCGACATGGAGTTGAAAATCGTCGCCATCGACCGCTTCTACATCAAACCCGGTTTCCGCGGGGCATGGACCAACATTTCCGGTAAGGCCTTCGGCGAGGAATACATGCTGCTCGATACCCTGAACGTAGGGTATTCGTTGTAAGACCAGGCCACCAGTACCGTCCTGGAGAGTACCGAACTGGTCTGTGCCGAATGGGTGGGGTAGTGGACGATCCCGAACCATCGCTGAGAGATCCCCTCATAACGCCACAGGATTGAAAGCGAGGCAGGTGCAGCGCGGAGCAGGTCAAAAACGTCACAGGGGACTGTGTAAGCGTCACAGGTCAATTGCGGCCTCGTTGTGAATGGAGTTGAAATCGAGTCGTTCAAAGCGAGCAAACCAGGAGTCCGGGAGCCACCGGACGAGGAATCGACCTTTCCAGCCGAGCAGAAAGATGGAATGTGTTTTTTGTTTGGAAGTGTTTGCTTTGAAGCCGGCTTGAAGGCCCTTGTGCTCGACATGGAGTCCGATGATTGAGACGAGGAAGTATGTGGCGACGACGACCAGGAAGAGCCTGTCGAGCCTTTCGGGCTTGTCCTTGAGCTTGTACTGCCCAAGACACCAGCCGTACCTGGTATTTTTGGAGTCACGGAAGCATTCCTCGATGGTGAAGCGCCTGGCGTAAAGGGCGACGATGTCGTTTGGTGGCAGGTCGAGGTCGGAAAAGAGCAACCAGGGCTCTTTCTGCCTGCGGTCGAAGACAGCGACGAGCCTGACGTCTTCGGGCTTGTCGGTGGTGGCCATAACGTGTCCGTAGTCCCTGATGATGCCAGAGGACAGGGATAGATTTCTGAGGGCGATTTTGTCACCTGCGGAAGTGGTGACATGCACGTCGGAGCAGCTTCTGATGACGAAGTGAAAGCCCAGGCGCTTGAGGTGCCTGACCAGAGAAACGCGCCTGAAACCACGGTCAAAGAGCAGGACGGCGTCGACATCCCTGGGAACGATGTCGCGCAGCATCATCAGAAAGCTGTCCTCGAAGGCATTCTGACTGCGCTTGAGTCGTCGCCAGTCACAGGTAGCCCAGTAAACGGGGATGCCGCGACGCCTGATAACGACGGATGCGACCAGAACCGGCCACGGCCCGATCTTTGTCCAGTCGATGGCGATTTTTACGGCCTTGCGCGGCCCGATGACGGTGGCAAACAAGGCTTTGCACCAGTCCAGGACGACGACGTTATCGTTACCCAGGAAGCGGTCGACGCGCTTGATGGCGTGCTTGAATGAAGTCTTTGAGTCGATGGCGCGGCCGAGGGAAGCGACGCCGGCCCTGCCCGCCACAAGCAGTGCAGCCATCAGAACCGCCAGAGTGCGCTGATTTTTTGCATGAAAGCCTTGAAAAACACGTCCAACCACGAGTACGATTCTTTCTGCCGACATCGGTTAACTCCTTGATTTAGCACAAGAATTATCCGATGTCGGCACCTTTTTAGCCAGCAAAAATCACTACATTTTTCAATGTTTTCAACAGGTTATTGCATTTTGCGCTCCTGCCCTTGTCCCCCCGCCACAGAAGGCGGGGCGTTACAGGCGGGACCGCAAAACGGGAGCGAAGGCGGAGGCTTTGCGGCCCGCTGACGCGCCGGTCAGGCGCTACTACGTCCAAAGTCTGTGCGGACGATCCGGATGCGGGCGGATTCTCATCCGCCCGTACAAGCCGCAGGGCCGTGACTCGACAACTATGAGGGGATGACTCAGGAACCATCGCAGTTGACTGACACGGATATAAAGCAATAGAATCGCTGCACTCTATCAGTGGTGCCAGGATGCGTATTTCAGTGGTGATGCTCGCATGCGTGATGGTTGTCGGTGCCGGTTGCAGTCGCCAGTCTGTCGAAGCGTTCGCGCCTTATGGAACGCCCCGGGGGGCTGTGGCAGATCAGGTGTTCTCGCTTTTGGACAAGGTTGCTGCCCGGGTGCACACAGCCCTGAGTTTTTCAAAGTCCGATGAATTTGAGGAGCCGTACGAAGGACAGGAAGATGAGGAGTACAACGAAGGGCCCGAAGAGGTGGCGCCCGCGCGTGCGGTTGAAAGGCTTTACCCGTCGAATGTGAATGCGTCTTCGGTGGCGCCGTCATCGAAAAACGTCAATGACGCCGGCAACGCGGTCGATGGCAATCCTCAGACATGGTGGGGCGAGGGCGCGTCGGGCGATGGCATCGGCGAATGGTTTGAATATTCGTGGTCCGGCCGCGTCGAGATTCGGGAAATCAGGCTGATCGGGGGCTATCAGAAGGATATTCAGGACACGGTGGGCGACCGTTGGCCGTTGAACAACCGCCTGCGCCGCGTCACGGTGATAATCCCCGGGGCGACCAGTTTCGATGCCTACCTGGACGATCGGAAGGGATTCCAGACAATCTCGGTACCGCCGGGCAGTTTCGGGACGTCGGTCCGCGTCGTCATCATGGACGTGTACCGTGGCTATAACGCCGCCGGGAAACATATCGAGGATTCCGGCATTTCGGAAATCGAAGTCTTCGGTGTCAGATGACTGGTCCGCGCAGTACTTCGTCCTGCATGATACACTTGGCCATGTCGCCCGACGAAGCCGGAGGTTCCATCCGAATGTCACTTGCGCAAAGCCTTGATCGCGTTGAATGCGGCCCACTGGGCCTTCGTGAGGCCGGACTGCGAAGACAGCGAGTTTCTGAAGCGCAGGCACTGCGGCGGAAGCCATTTCGAGGAATTCTCGCCATAGAAGAATGTGTTGAGATGCGGAAGCTTCACGAACTTGTACCCGTACGATGCCCCGTAAACGTTGTAGATCCAAGCCAGTTCCGCCTTGGAAAGCCTGCCTTCGACAAGGGCGGTCTCGATCTCGGAAACGTTGTCCACGGTAAATGAATCGTCGCAGATCCTGGCAATGAAGCTGTTTACGGTGTCTGGATGGTCGGGACAGAAGGATGGGTCCGTGCACGAAAGTCCGCCGCCCCCCGCCGCGCCGGCAGTGGCTTGTGAATTTCCGGCCGCTTGAACGACAACGCCCGACGTACCTGGGGCGGAGGCAATCGCCGGCGCGGTTGTCGCACCGCCTTCGCCCACGCGGAAGCACCACGCGTTGGAGGACGTGTAGGCGACCTTCGAGGTCTCCATGAAATCGCTCACATCACTCACGTTCCTGCGAATGAAGCAGTAGATCGCCCCGATGTTGCCCTGAAACGTCCGCATGGTTGTGTTTCCGGCGACGATCTGCCTGTCATCGACAACCTCCTCGTACTTCAGCAGACGGGGTTTCGCCTCCCAGTCCGGATTGAAATAGTCGGAGTCGGGATAGTAGGTTTCCACCGCGACTTCGCGCCTTGGCACGCTGACCAGCACCGGGGCCTCGCCCGACCTGTCAAAGATTGTTACAAACGGCCCCGGCACCGTCGGGATCCCGGCGCTGTCTTTGATGGAGTATGTCCTGACCTTGCGCGGGAAGGACAGAAGACCGATTTCCTCCTGGACGACCTTGTCCTTCTTCATCAGGACAATCTCACCGACCGGGGCGTAATCGTCGGCGCCGGGATAAAGGATGCCATTCTGCCGGGGCAGGCGCGTCGCCACCAAATTACCGATGTCGACCTCTTCCTTCTCCGGGACATCCAGTTCATTGTTCCTGGGGAGATAGCCGTCCAGAACAACCCTTATGGTGTGCTTTCCTGCGAGTCCGGCGATCTCGAACCTGCCATCCGGCCCGCTCTTGGCGGTCTTCCCGATGTCGACCAGCTCGACGGTTGCGTCCGCCAGCGGAGCCCCGAAGTTATCGACCGCCATGCCGCGAAGAGTCTGGAAGCGAATCATCCTGATATCGCCCAACTTGTACCCGGAGTCGTCGGCGAGATTCAGTTCCTGTTCAAGTCCGACGTATCCGTCCCTCTGCATGATCAGCTTGAACAGGCCAGGTGCGTATTCCAGGCGGAAGACGCCCTTGTCGTTCGTGGTCGTCTGGTAGCCTGAATTTTCGATGCTGATCGATACACCGGAAACCGGCTGGCCGAAATTGTCCGTGATCTGTCCCTGAATCTTTCCCTTGCAACCTGACACCATCATAACGGCGGCACAGATCGCCAGATAAGGAACGTACCTCTGGAATAAAGCAGTCATTCAAGACACCTAAAGTGATTGGTCAGAGGTTTACCTATCAGTAATACTGATCCCCGTCAACCGGAACGCTCTCAATCCTCACTTCCGCACGGTCTTCCTGGACGGGTTTTTCGTGGAAGGGCAGGGCGGATCCGTCGGGTCCAGAGTGTTTCAGCCCGGCCCGGCTTCGACGCCCGCTGCAACCCCGGCCTTACTCGTCCCATGAAGGCGTTTTGTGGATGAAAGCTCCTGCACGCCTGACGAACCTATTCATATTCGACGATAAAATCCGCCATGGTGTCCGTGCCGGGAACCGAGGTCCAGTTGGACAGAGAGTCGCCCGCCGTCCAGGTACCGCTGTCGTCGGCGTCATCCCAGTCAACGGTGTTCATGTTGCTTTGCAGCGTGACCACGGTGGTCTTGCCAGCCTTCACCTCGAAATACGTGCCCATCTTTTCGGATGTGCTTGAAATGACCAGGTTGCCGCTGTCATCCGGGGCATACAGGCCCTCCGCCGAAAAGACATTGATGATCGGTGACACACCACCCATGGTGTCGGCCAGTTCAACGAGCCCTCCGTTGAATTCACAGACCCAGAAAAAGTCGTTCTCCATGACGATCTTCATGGTCCTGTACTGCCCGACGGGGAGATTCTGCTGAAGCTCAAGCTGTGACTGGTACACCACCGTGTCGCCTTCGTACAAGGGATGCCATTCCAGGTTGTCGGGCGCACCGGCGACAGGCACATCCATGGAAACGGAAACTTCGTAAATGACATTCTTCATGTCGACCATGGGCACGCCCGTGCGCGCAACCCGCTTCGTCGTGTCCGCGGACCGCTGCAGATCCTGGCTGCCGACGGTCAGGTACATCACCAACGTTCCGGTGTCGTCACCGCTTCCACCGATTTCACATCCGACGGCAAACACACCCGCCACACACAGCACAACACCACAAATCCGTAGGAAATTCATCAGTATCCCCCTGTTATTGTTGTCAGGAAATCAATGTTATTTCGTGTCGGCAGCAATGTCAAAACACGGGCAACATGAACACGGAAGCGGTTTCGTCACTCTCATTTATGGCCGATCGATACCAACAGGTTCCGACTGGCCGGTCAGCCGTTATTCCTTGTTGACGCAAACCATCCCCAGTTCGTAGTCGCGGTCGATTCCCCTGATAGTGAGCGGGTTGTCAAGGTATACCTCGGTGGGATTGTCGACGTCGGTCCAGTAAAGGAATCGCTTTCCACAGCCGAGGTTGGCGCGAATGACGATGTCTGAACCAGCCTCAATCCGGTGGGCTTCCCATCCCAAGGCCAGAGCGGCTTCGACGTATTCGTCCCCGCTGGTCGTTACCGTTATTTCGCCGCATTCTTCCTGTGCGTCGGCGCTCCAGTAAACCACGAATGTCGGGACTGCCGTCGTGTCGATTTCGGCGATCTTGTCGTACCCGCCACTGCCGTCCTCGTTGTACGCGACCGCATGCACATCGAAGCCGTCTTCCAGCGTGCCGTCAGCATCGACGGAAATGTACTCGGTGTAAGTGAATCCGCCGTGGCTGAAGTAGTCCCGGAAGAGCATCTGAACGTACCCGCAATCACCTTCGGCGACGCATATGTTCGTCACGCCTGTCGTGTCCCAGCCGTCGTCGCCCAGGTAGAAGAACTGGTTGTAGGCATAAGGCGACGCAAATTTGTCGCCCCTTCCGTGTTCCCAGTTATCCTTGAATTCGCACTTTTCCACCCGGATCGTGTCGTCTTCCCACTTTTTGAATTTCATCCAAAGGTAGTCGTTCGGATAGTCCCCAAACTTGCCGATGAAGGTTGCCATGGTTTAACCGGTCGCCGTAGTCGCATTCGGCCGCGTCCATGATTTCCCCTTCGGGTGTGCAGTCGGATGCCGGCATCAGGAATGTTTGGTATTTCCGCTTACAGCATGTCAGGTTCGCACATTCGGATCTTTCGTACTTCGGCTGGTTGTAATCGCACCACGAAGACGGAACGACATCGTACAGGTACGCACTATTCAACTTGCAACACTTCATGTCAGCGCAGTCCGCCCCGGGCAGGTAAGGTTTCGTCATGTCGCACTCCGAAGGTGGAACAAGCGACCATGGTTCGGTGGCGATGGATGGCGACGAGCAGCAGACCCCGGTTTCATCCGCGTCGCACCATCCGAGGTGGCATTCAAGGCAGTCGATCGCGCAGTCGCGTTCGTCGATCCAGTTGCCCGCGCCGTTGCAGCGCTGAACCGTGTCACCGTCGCAACGCAGGTCGCCCGACTGGCAGGGCGGCGGATCCTCGCAGTAACCCTCGACGCAGATTTTTCCGTTGGTGGCGCAGTTTTCATCGTCCTGCCAGATCAGGCTGGCGTCACAGATCTGCACCAGGTCGTCCAGGCATTTTCTGTCGTTTTCCGTGCAGAGTTCCGAATCGATGCATTCGCCCTCGAAGCACATCTCGAAGTCGTCGCCGCAATCCTTTTCCGTCTGCCATTGGCCGTTTTCATCGCACGACTGGGCGATATCGTCCAGACATCGCTTTTCGCCGGTCACGCAATCGCCGGGATCGACACATTCACCCTCGACGCAGATGTTGAAATCGACAGAGCAGTCCTGCACCGTCACCCAGATCCCGAACGCGCCGCATGACTGCGCCAGGTTTCCGTCGCAGCGTTTTTCGTTCTTTTCGCACCAGTCGGGATCGACGCATTCGCCATCGATGCATTCGTCACCGCTGTTGGCGCAGTCCCGCAGCGATTTCCACTTGCCGGTGAAATCACATGACTGGGCGACCTGTCCGGCGCAACGCTTGTCGCCGTCCTGGCATGCCCTGGAGCATGACCCGGCCCTGCATATCAGTCCCTGTGCGGAACAATCGACACCCGGAACCCACTTCGCCGGATCCCCTTCGCACGTCACGACCACGTCGCCCTGGCAGTCCACGTCGTCTTTCACGCATTCGTTTTCGGCCACGCACGACGCCAGCACGCAGGTTTTGCCTTCATTTGCGCAATTCGTCTTGTCCCGCCACAGGCCGTTTTCGTCACATTCCTGCATCACGTCGCCGATGCAGCGGGTTTCGTTCCCCCAGCATGAATCGTCAAAGGGTACACATTCACCCCCCCGGCAAATCAGGTCGTCAGGGGCGGCAAAACAGTCCGCCACGCGCCGGAATTTGTTTTCGTTCGTGCAGATCAGCGTCCACTGGTCGCCAAGGCAGCTCTTCTCGTTCGGTTCGCACATGATGGGGCCGGTCTGGGCCGGGCCGCAGAACCGTTCTTCAACGCACATTCCGTCTTCGCAGCAACCGTCTTCGGCGGCGCAGTCTTCCGGTTCCGCTGACCACATGCCGTCGATTCCGCAGACCTGCGCGTAGTCGCCGAGGCAGCGCAGATCCCCCGAGGCGCATGAGTCCTCGGTTCCAACGAATCCCAGGCTGAAGTGCGCCACCGACGCCGTGCAGTCGGCGCTGCCGCACGAGGCGTTTCGTAGAGGAACGAAGTGTTCGTCACTTCCTGGCACAGTCCAGTAAAACCGCACGTCCGTATCGGGCAGGATTACCGCCGTCACGGGCAGGGTCACCTCGACCGGCTTCTGGAATGTGAGCCCGGCCGGACCGAACAGGAACAGCGGGCCAAACGCGGTAAACCCTTCCGGCAGGTCGGTGTCGCCGTCCTGGACCGTGATTGTCGCGTTCTCGGTCAGCGCCCCGGCCGGAACGACCGTCGTCACGCCTTCGGACCATTCCCTGGTGCCGCCGTCGGCGCCGACATTCCAGGATTCTGGGGTTCCCGACCCGCAGCCGGCCAGGATCAGGATGAAGGCAAATAGTGATAGTGCATTGAGTTTGTTGAAATCCACGATAGTTACCTGGAAGCGTTTGACCAGATGATAGCCTGAAGTGAACGGAATGTTCAATCCGGACGTTGGCGGTGAAGCGGGCGGATTCACATCCGCCTGTACATGGCCGTCGCAAAAGATTTCCTGATTCAGTAATCCGCCTCGCTATTCGGCATAGTCCAGAACGCACCGGACCCAGCCGTTTCTTTTCATATAACCGACGTAGGCGTTCTGGTAATGAAGCCACCAGGGATCGCGCGTGATACTGGATGAAAGAGTCGATGACAGATAGGGATAGATGCAGCTTCCAGCCATCTTTCCGAACCAGTAGCAGGTATCGGTTTTTTCGCAACCGTCACAGACCGGTGTCCGGCAGATCGTGGGATTTGTGCACTCGGACGTGACTCCGCAACCACCGCCGCTGGCGGTGTCGCTGCAGACTTCGACCAGGCTGCGAAGCTCATCAATCGTCGGCAGACGCCACTCGAGTCCGCGCGGGGCCAACAACTTGCTGCAGTAGGCAGCTCCCTGAGTCTGCGACATCTTCTGTGCGGGCGGGACTTTCTGCCACATCTGACCGGTTACGCCATGCCTTGTGACATCGGTCTCGCCGGTTTCAGCTATAACGATGTTGTCAATCATGAACGTGCCGCCGGAATAGGTGGGACCCCCTCCCGAGTCTGATTGATTGATGGTGGATATTTTGAAGTTGAACGGAAACTGCGTTCCGGATACTGCCTCCATGTCGACGTTCAAGCAATTGGTCGCAACTCCGTCTATGAAAAGATCGGCCGAAGAATTCTGCCAGTCGGTCCTGAGAGAAATGTTCGCCCACTCGTCCAGAGGCAGTTGTTCGGTGCACAGAGTCGACATGCTGTCACTGTTCAGGCGAACGCTGAAAAATCCGGTTTCGCCGATACGCTTGAATTGAATCATCATCTCAGCAACCTGAACGTATGCGGCAGCGGCTTCACCAGTGCCGAAAAAGTCGAATGAAATCGATCCTGTGTTATCGGTAAGATAATCTCGCAATTCATAAAGCGGTCTTGAAATCGCCGGTGATACCCCAGGCTGAACGGTATCAACCAGTCGAAGCACTTTTGATCCTGGGACGTAGTCGTCCGTTTCAACTATTTCGATAACCCCTGAATTGAGGTAAAGCCACCAGGGGTTCTCGAGAGAAGCCGTCTCGGAGTCTTCAAAATCGTCGGAAAACAACTCGACCAGAATTGCAGCCGGCGCAGTTTCGACCCAGAGATCCGTGCCGAGGACATCGGTCGGGCCAGTATCCGTGCCGAATGACGAATCATCCGACGTGTCGTTATTGATTTCGTCACCTGGGACGTCTGCGATAACCTCGTCGGATTCGGCGTCGGTGGCATCGGTTCCATCGTCGCTTGTAATGCTGTCGGGGCCGGGGTCAGACGGGTTGATGTCGTGAATCGTATTGTCGCCGGTGGCGTCCGTGTGACCGTTGTCGCTTATCGCGTCAATCGGTTGTGTCGAGTCCAGACCGCCGGTGTCTGAAGGCGAGGAGTCCGTGCCGCATCCGGCAATCGCATAAAGCAGAACAACCAGCGCGGCACAGTTCAGCCCGTGGAAGGTTCGTTGAAGACAAAGCATGAAATCCTCTCTTTGCGAAATAATCGATAAACTGTCTTTCCGGTCGGAAATTACTCCGTCACAATGCGTTTCTCGCAAGAATCGTGTCCTGGATTGACTGCATTTAGTATTAATGTAAACTTTACATGTTTCAAGTAAAAATTCTTCGAGTTCTGTTTCTGTAAGGAAAGCCGCTGGCTGAAGGGAGTCGTCATTTTGAATGAATATGTGTGTGATTGAAGTGTTTCCCGACAGCGCATTGGACAGGCTTCTGGAGGTGATGATGTCTTTTAATGATTTCAGGCGTTTTGCAGTTCTGGCGATTTTTGCGGCCGTTGTTACGTCGGGCGGGTGTTCAGGCGATTCGGTTCCAGTGAAGGACATCGTCGAGTTCGACATTGTCGATGAAATATTGGTTCCGGACGTTGTCGGCACCGATGACGGCATGCCGGATCACGGCACCGGTGATCTGCCGAAAGATACTTCGCCGGATCCGGCGACGGATGTGGAACCTGAAACCATTACGTCCGATTCCGGGTCGGATAGCATCGGAGACAGCGTTGACTGCGTCGACGAGGACGGCGACGGTTACGGCCCGGGCTGCCAGGCTGGAACGGACTGTGCACCCGACGACTCGGCGTTGTTCAAAGTCGTCAACCTTTATCCGGACGCGGATTTTGACGGCTTCGGGAACGGTGACGCTGTATCGGCATGCGTGGGGGACGGGTTTGCGCCCGGCTTCTCAGAGACAGCCGATGACTGCGACGATTCCGACGCGACCGTTTTTCCGGGCGCGCCCGAGATACCTGACGACAACAAGGTCAATTCCTGTTCGGGTGAGGATCTGAAAGCAGCGACCGCCGATGGCATTTTCGTTGTCCCGGGCGAACCGGACACAAATCCGGGCACCAGGGAACTGCCGGTCGGATCATTGACGGTAGCGATGGAAAAGGCAGCTCAGGCCGGTCTGTCGCATATATTCACAGCGCTGGGTGATCTGAATGAGTCGATCACGGTTTCCGGCGACCTCAGCTTCCACGGCGGGTACGACAAGATCACCTGGACACGCGGGCTTCAGACAACCAGACTTTTCGGTACGGCTGAAGTCACTGTTTTTGTAGACGGCCATGATTTTCAGATGGACCAGTTCCAGGTTTTCGGGACCGCTATTGAATCTGAATCAAAACCGGCGCTGCCGAGCAGAGCGTTCTATTTCGAAAATTCCGAAGCGTTGCTAAGCAAGGTGGATGTCGGGGGAGCGCCTGTGCAGACCGCCTGGAATGCCCAGGACACTCTTGATGTTACGGGCGTCTACGTGAACGGCGGAAATGTTCGAGTGCTCGGCTGCCGTGTCGGCGACGCTTCACCGATGATCCAGATGTTCGGTGGAGCAGGGCCGTTCATTCGTGAAATCAGGTCATTCGGAATTCAGGTCGAGGCCGGTCGTCTCATCGTGGTCGGCGGCTATGTAGGTTATGGGCCCGAGATCGAGATTTGGGATTCGGTCGGCGCCGCGACGGCCACCGCTGTCGGCAAGGGGATCCTGGTGTCCGGTGGAACCGCGCTTCTTTCCGGGGTTGATATTTACGGCGCTGTCGATGTCTCCATTGACAACGCTACGGACGACGGCGTCGTAGCGCAGGCCACTGCTACAACTGATGGAACAGGGGCTGAAGTCGCCGGAGGGCTGCTTTACATAATCAATTGCATTGTCGATGCTGGCCAGAACAATTCCGAAGTGGACCTGGCTGCGGCCGGTTCTGTCGAATCTCCGATCGACGCCTCCGGTTCGACCGTCGCACGGCTCGCGTGTGTCCGCGCGACTGGAGGAAGGCTGGTCGTTGTCCACAGCAATTTGTTCACCGAGCCTTTCAGCGACGCACTCACGGATGTCTCATCCGGTTATGGAAATGAAATCAGCCTTGCGAAGTTATCGGCGCGTCTTCTGGACGCCGGCCCTGACGCCGAACTGCAGGTTTTCAATTCTGCCGGGTACCACAAGGTATCCGAGTATGACAGCGCCCTGATTGCCGTGTCCCCCCAGTCCCGCATTACAATGACGAATTCGGTCTGGTGGGACATGGAATACGACGTTTGTCGTGTTCATAACCAGACGGATTGCGTGATTTCGGAAGGCGGCCTTGACTCGCTTTCACAGGTTGACGGCGTGTCTCTGGCGTCGGACAACCTGATTCAGGACCAGTTGTGGGACTGGTGGGACACCGTTGCAGAAGGCAGCCCCCTTATTGACTCGGCTGTAGCGACCTGGGATTACGGCATAGGCGTGTTTTCGGACAGGCCGGGAAACGCCAGACCTCGTGGTGATGGTTACGACATCGGCGCTTACGAGTTCGCGCCATGACAGAGCCGGGCTGTGGCACCCTGTCATTCCGGTATGACGAAACAGAGAGCAATTTGAATATCACAGGTCTTTATCTACCTGCACTACAGCTTTGACCAGTGGGCGTATCGCTGGCGAAAGCATGAAGGGTACGGAGAAGTAATAAATGTTGGGTTGGTCGGTTGATCAGATGTGCTGTTGAGTTTGCCGCTTGTTTGAAATAGGGTTTGTTCAGCTATAATCAAGGTGTGAGCATGAAAACGCCCAATTTTATTAGGTTTATCGGCAGGATCTTTCTGCCCGCCATCGCTGTGTTGTCGCTATGCGCGTGCGGCGACGGTGACAACAACAATGAAGACGTCACTGAAGACGTCGGCAACAACAACAACGATGACGTCACCGTCCAAGTCCTGGCTCAGGCTGTAGTCTCTGATGACGATGGCCTTAACATTCTCAGGGCAAATCTGGCGTTCTTCCTGACTAAAGAGGAAGCTCAGGAAGCCCTGAATACCGGTTGCGGCGAAGCGTACCACACCGTGACCATCGATATGGGCAGAGCCAACCCCGGTGATGTTTCCTGGGGGGGGGCCAAAACGGTGACACTGCCTGGCGACCGATACTACTATGTAATCGCGTTCGGGGACTTCGACCTCAGGAACCCGGACTTCACGCCAATTCGTTCTCCCAACAGTTGCCTGGACGAAGGCGAAGTCTACTTGAATCGAGTCCTGAGGTGGTTCTGGAACGACGAACTCGCCGTCGATGTCGAGGATGCTCGCAAGGCAAAATTGGAAAGCGTTCATCAGAGCGGCCAAAGGTGCTTTGATCTGGACGGTGGCACCTGCAATACTTCGAACCCGTCGGAAGACGTTATCGAACCTCCTGACACGCACGAAGGAACAGATACCAACGAACCTGCCGATAACGGTGGACCGACCGTCAATGGGACGACCACATTCGAAATCGACGGAACACAGTACTCGGCCGAATCGACAACTACCAGCGGCGCGGCCTGCTGGCAGGATGGCGCCCTTTTTGGCGAACCAGGACACGCATCGGCTCAGATCCTGGAAGTCGTCAGTGGATTCGAAACCAAAGGTGTCGTGATCGACGTCAGCCTGGATGTCGGTAACACGTCACCGGATCTGCCGGCGGTCTTTGAAAACTCCCGCAATTCATTTTCCATAACGGTTCACGCGAACGGCACTGAGTATTCCAGTTTGAATGTGCCCATGTCTGCCGAGTTCGACTGCCAGGTCATCATCAATCAGTGGGATGGAACTACCGGTGCCGGTACCTTCTCCGGCAATCTCTACGAAACCTCCGGAAGCGACCCGGTTTATGTGTCCGGTTCCTTCAGCGCCGACATGTAATTATTCCAAGCCCGAGCTATAGTCCGAAGACCAGCCGGTCCGCGCCCCAGCATTACCGGCGGTTGGCTTTTGTGGGTTGTCATGTTCGACGCGCTGCGGACGTCCGTTGGAAGCGCCAATTACTGCACGGCTGACGCTGACTGCGCGCCCCTCGGGCCGGTATGTCCTTTCGGATGCGGCGTTGTTGACGGAAAGTGCCGGTATCGAGACAGAGTGATGCAGGGGGTTCACTAACGATTCCCAATGTGATATTGCCTAGTATTTGTCCGTGTAGGATGGCCGTGAGAGTCGTCCGGATTGACGACAGAAGTGTTCCAGTTGACTGGGCCGAGGGATCTAAGATGAGAAAGGACAGCGTCAAGGTCGTGATTTGGGGCTTTGGAGCCATGGGCGGCGGTATGGCGGAGGTTCTTCTCCGCAAGAAGGGCGTGGAAATCGTCGGGGTCTGCGACATCCATCCTGACCGCGTTGGCAGAAGCATCTTCGATTTGCTGGGCCTGCCGCGGGACGGTCGCCCGGATGTAGTGGTGGAAGGCGAAATATCCAGGGTCATAAGCAAGAAATCAGCCGATGTCGTCCTGCTTGCGACCGACAGCTTCACGAGAAACGCATTCGACAAGATCAAACTGATTGTGGAACTTGGCATCAACGTGGTCTCCACCGCAGAGGAAATGGCCTATCCAAAGGCGAAGGAACCTGAACTCGCAAGGGAAATCGACCGTCTTGCCAGGGAAAACGGCGTCAGCGTGCTTGGTACCGGAATCAACCCGGGCCTGATAATGGACCTCCTTGTGATCCTTATGACCGGTGCGTGCACCGATGTCGATTATGTCAAGGCGGAACGGGTTAACAGCCTTTCCCCGTTCGGACCCGCGGTAATGGAGGAACAGGGCGTCGGCATCACACCTTCCGAATTTGAAAGGCTTGCCGCTTCCGGGCATCTCGCAGGTCACGTTGGCTTCAATGAATCGGTCAGCATGATCTGCGACGCAATCGGCTGGAAACTTGATAAGCCTGTCGAGCAGACCATGGCGCCAATCGTGTCTAAGGTTCTTCGAAAAACCAGGTACGCTGAAGTCCAGCCTGGAAACGTGGCCGGATGCACGATGAAGGGTTTCGGTTACGTCGATGGCCGGCTCGCCGTCGAAATGATCCACCCCCAGCAGATTGAACCGGAACTTGAAGGAACGAACACCGGCGACTATGTGGTCATAAAGGGCATCCCCGACATCAACCTGTCCAACAAACCGGAAGTACCAGGGGGAATTGGCACAATCGCCATGTGCGTCAACATGATTCCTCACGTCATCAACGCCAGGCCCGGACTGCACACCATGATTGATCTGCCTGTTCCGCGCGCCATCATGGGTGACATGCGAGAACTGATCCGGGACGACTTGGACTGACAGACTCGATTACAGAATCGAAAACCAGACCGGATCAATCATGGTTCGGGATCGATTTGTTTGGAGAAGGGAAATGACAGTGGTTGCCAGAGGAACGTGGGTTGAAATTGAAAAGGTCCTCCTGAAACCTGAAGAACGTGCTTCAAATCTGCCCGAGGAAACCCGTGTCTGTCCCTATGTCCTGCGTGTATCCGGATTTCTACTGGAAGACGCTGAAGTCGGTTCGGAAGTGACGATCGTGAGTCGAATCGGCAACGAACACCGCGGAATCCTGAAAACCATCAATCCCGGATACAGCCACAGCTTCGGCGAAACGGTCCCTGAACTTCTGCGTATCGGCATGGAGACGAAATGATGAACAAGGATATGTCATACGCCGCGGTAATGGGTCGTCGAAACGAGACGATGAAGGCTTCCATGGGAATGGACTACAACGATTTCATTTCCAGCCCGATCGCCTTCGACTACGAACGCATGATGAAGCAGACCGGGTACGAACTCGAAGACATCGTGCGCATCCAGGCGGAAACCAAGGTCGGGAACACCCCGCTTTTCGAATTGACCAGACTGACCGAGGCCGTTCGGAAATTCGCGGGCCCGGGAAAAGGAGCGACCATCCTCGTCAAGGACGAGGCCGCCAATGCCTCCGGTTCATTCAAGGCCCGCCGCGCATCGGTCAGCTGTTTCGAAGCCCGCAGGAAGGGATACAAGGGGGTTGTCGCCGCGACCAGCGGGAATTACGGAGCGGCGGTGGCCAGTCAGGCGGCGATGCGTGACCTGAAATGCATCGTCATTCAGGAAATCTTCGACAGCCGGGGCGTAGGGCAACCCGAAATCATCGAAAAGAGTCGCGCCTGTGAAGCATACGGCGCCGAAGTACAGCGCCTGACAGTCGGACCGGAGCTGTTCTATCAGCTTCTGATGACGCTCGAACAGACTGGTTTCTTCAACGCAAGCCTCTACACCCCTTTCGGCATTAAAGGTGTTGAAACCCTGGGCTTCGAAATTGCCCGACAGGTCCGTGACCGCTATGGCAGGGATCCCGACGCTGTCGTCATTACACACGCCGGCGGGGGAAACGTCACCGGAACCGCGCGCGGCCTCCTGGCGGCCGACTGCAGGCCCCGCATCGTCGGATGTTCCGTCGATCTGGGCGGTCTCCACATGGCGTCCGACAACGACTTCAACCGCAAATCATTCACAACCGGTCACACAGGGTTCGGCGTCCCGTTCGCCACCTGGCCGGACCGTGTCGATGTCCCTCGAAATGCGGCGCGCAGTCTTCGCTACATGGACGAGTACCAGCTCGTGTCCCAGGGCGAGGTCTTCTATGTCACTGAATTGCTTACAAAGATGGAGGGACTGGAACGGGGGCCGGCAGGCAATACAAGCCTAACGGCGGCAGTCTCCCTTGCCCGCGAAATGGACCGCGACCAGATTGTCGTGGTCCAGGAAACAGAATACACCGGGGCTGGCAAACACCATAACCGTCAACTTTCCTTCGCCAGGGAAAACGGTATCGAGGTACGCGTCGGAGACCCGGCGGAAAATGTCCCCGGTAAATCGATCGTCATCCCCGAATGCCTTGAACAGGTCCGGGGGCGCGTCCAGGACATGGACAAACTGCGGACATCATATCTTCGCAATGCAGCCAGGGTTCACAGTGTGTCCGAATGGAGCGACGGCGATATCGCTTTTCTCGCCGCTGACATCCAGAAAGACCTGGCCTGGGTCAGGCAGACCTCGGAAAACATGGAAAAGCCGTAACCATTCATATCGGAGGAACCGATGACCGACGAACGCATCGCCCGGTTCAATGAACGGCAGGGTGAACTCAGGAAATTGAGCGACGAACAGCTCAAGGAACGATTCTGGGAACTTTGCGCACAGGTGGTTGCACCGGCAGTCGAACTGGCCAGGACGCATACGAGCCCATCGATCGAAAGATCAGTGCTCCTTCGCATGGGTATCGACAGCGTCAGTTGTCATGGAGTTGTCGACCGTATAAACGCGGCAGGCCTGCTTGGAAAGGGCGCCGGCCACGTGCTGCTCAGACTGTCCAGGAAGGCGGATGTCGATGTGCGCGCGGCGGCGGCGATGATTCTGGAAAACAGCAAGGTCCTTGAAGACTTGTTCTGATAAGGGTGATCACCATGGGCAACAATCCACTTGAAGCAAAGAAGAAGCTTGATATCGAGGAAATCCTGACGAAGCTGGAAGACTATCATCCCCGCCGAAAAGGATGGACCTGGAGGGAAGTTCCGGAAGACGGTGTTGATATGGGGCCGTTCCATTACAGGGATATGGCCCTGCCATTGAAGAATTCAATCGGGCTGCCTGCGTCCAAGTATTTCGACAACATCGATCCCCAGCCAAAATGCGTCGTGACCACCGAAATAGCTTCCGGACGGTTCGAAGACGATCTTCGCAGGATGCGCATGGCCGCCTGGCATGGCGCCGACCATATCATGGTCATCCGTACAACCGGGCAGAGCCATATCGATGGCCTGCTTGAAGGAACTCCCGAAGGAATTGGCGGGGTTCCGATAACACGCAAGCAGATCCGGGCAAGCCGCAAAGCCTGCGACCTCATCGAAGACGAAGTCGGCCGGCCGATCAACTTCCACTCGTATGTTTCCGGTGTCGCGGGGCCGGAAGTCGCGGTTCTTTTTGCGGAAGAAGGAATCAACGGGGCCCACCAGGATCCCCAGTACAACGTGCTTTACCGCAACGTCAACATGCACCGATCGTTCGTTGACGCGGCTGAGGCCAAGAAGGTGATGGCCGCGGCGGAGATATTCCAGATCGACGGGGCGCATAACGCGAACGCCACGGCCAAGGCGGGATGGCTGGTGATGCCGGAGCTGATGGTACAGCACGGAATCAACTGCGTATTCTCGGTGGCGGCGGGGATGAAGAAAGAGTTGATCGGGCTTTCAACGGTTCCGCCTGACTCGCCCCCGGCGCCCAAGCTCTGGTTCGACCTCCCATACGCCGTCGCGCTTCGGGATTTCTTCTCGGACTTCAAGATGCGGGCACAGCAGAACACGCGGTACATTGAAGCCGATATCGAGGAGGCCGTCCGCACGCACACGGTCGATACACTGATTTCGATGCTGACCAGCGCCGACATCCAGAGCACCATCACGCCGGACGAAGGTCGTAACGTGCCGTGGCACTACAACAACATCCGTGGTGTCCAGACCGTCAAGCAGACCTGGGCCGCCCTCGATGGAATAAACGAGCTGGTGGGCCTGAAACATGACGGTCCCCTTGGCGAAATGGTCCGCGACATCAAGGAACGGGCCGTGGCCTTCCTTGAAGAGCTTGTTGATGAGGGTGGCTACTTCGCGGCCGTCGAAAAAGGTTTCTTTGTCGATTCCGCAAAGTATCCGGAACGATCCGGCGACGGAATTGTAAGGTACAGCGATGGCGGAGTCGGGGCCGGCTCGATAGTGCTTCGCGATCCCGATTATCTTGCCCCTGTCTGCAGTCACTTTGGAAACAACAATCTGCCTGAAGACCTGGACAAACCATGTGACCTGATTGGTGGGTGCACCCTTTGTGACCCGTCCAGGATCGTTTACATCGACGAACTGGACCCCGAAGACTCATGCGATGCC